>CALMWM010000414.1 GCA_937873435.1 uncultured Gallionellaceae bacterium | reverse complement strand
ATTAAGCGCCTCAACCAGTGCCAACAAGTTTTCCTTAAGTGCATCCTCACCGAATGAAGCGCGTCCGATGGTGCATTGAACGATCCCGCCCTTGTCGGTGCGGTACTGCACTTGACCGGCCTTGGCGTTCTTTACTGCGGTAGCGACATCGGGCGTCACGGTGCCGACCTTGGGGTTCGGCATCAGGCCGCGCGGACCGAGGATTTGGCCGAGTTGACCGACCACACGCATCGCGTCGGGGCTGGCGATCACGATATCGAAATCCATCTTGCCGGCCTTCACGTCGGCAGCCAGGTCTTCGAAACCGACGATGTCGGCACCGGCTTCTCGCGCGGAATCGGCTGCGGCGCCCTGTGCAAACACGGCGACCCGCTTGGTCTTGCCAGTACCACGCGGCAGCACGACGGAGCCGCGAACCAACTGGTCGGATTTGCGCGCATCGATGCCGAGGTTGACGGCGACGTCAATAGACTCGTCGAATTTAGCCGTTGCGGTTTTCTTGACCAACGCCAACGCATCGTTCAACTGATAAAGCTTGTTGCGATCGACTTGGGCATTGAGCGCCTTGGTGCGTTTGGTGATCTTAGCCATGTTATACCCCCTCCACTTCAATACCCATGCTGCGGGCGCTACCAGCGATGGTGCGCACAGCGGCGTCCATATCAGCCGCGGTAAGGTCGGGCATCTTGGTCTTGGCGATTTCCTCGGCTTGCGCGCGCGTCAGCTTGCCTACCTTGTCGGTATGCGGACGCGGGCTGCCTTTCTGGATACCGGAAGCCTTCTTGATCAGAATGGTGGCTGGCGGCGTCTTCATGATGAAGGTGAAGCTCTTGTCGGCATAGGCGGTAATTACCACCGGAATCGGCAGACCGACTTCCACGCCTTGAGTCTGCGCATTGAACGCCTTGCAGAACTCCATAATATTGAGACCGCGCTGACCCAGTGCCGGGCCGATGGGCGGGCTGGGGTTGGCCTTGCCTGCAGGAACCTGCAGCTTGATATAACCAATGATTTTCTTTGCCACTTTACAACTCCTAGAAAATGGGTGCTAGCGCTCAACGGACGTTACCGCCAAGCTCCCCGTTGAAACAACCTGCTATGTTTTTTCGACTTGGCCGAATTCAAGCTCGACTGGCGTTGCGCGACCGAAAATCAGCACCGAGACTCGAAGCTTGCTCTTGTCGTAATTAACTTCTTCGACCATGCCGTTGAAGTCGTTGAAAGGACCTTCCGTGACGCGCACAGACTCGCCCACCTCGAACAGCACCTTGGGTTTGGGCTTCTCCACACCTTCCTGGATTTGCTGCATCAGCGCGGCAACTTCCTTTTCGGTAATGGGGGTCGGCTTTTGCGCCGAACCGCCGACAAAGCCAGTTACCTTGGGTGTGCTTTTGATCAAATGCCAGGTTTCGTCGTTCATTTCCATCTCGACCAACACATAGCCGGGAAAGAACTTGCGCTCACTGATACTTTTCTGGCCGCCCTTCATTTCGACGACTTCTTCGACCGGCACCAGGATCTGCCCAAATTTATCCTGCATACCGGCACGCTCGATGCGCTCAACCAGAGCGCGTTGAACACTCTTCTCGAAGCCCGAATAGGCGTGTACTACATACCATCGTTTCGCCATCAATCCCCCTGGCCCATCAGCAGCTTGACCAACGACATCAGACTGGCGTCGACTACCCATAAAAATATAGCCAGCACGACCACGAATAGAAACACGACCCCGGTAGTCTGGAGAGTTTCCTTACGAGTTGGCCATACGACTCTTTTAGTTTCCGCCCAGGATTCGCGGCTAAAGCCCACAAATGAACTTCCCAATCCTGTAAAGCTTGCCACCACAGCACCGGAGATAACACCGGCAAGTACTGCAATGACACGCAAGGCTGTAGCATGCTCGCCCAACAGGTAAAAACCCGCCAGCCCCGCAGCCACCAACAGAAACGCCACAATCAATTTAATCTTGTCTGACATCGCATTCTTTAAAGACAAAAAACCGCCCGG
>CALMWM010000413.1 GCA_937873435.1 uncultured Gallionellaceae bacterium | reverse complement strand
CATGGAATCAATGTTGAAGGGTTGAAGCGTCGCGGTTTTTCCGCCGATGCGATAACCCAGATTAAGCGAGCCTACAAGACGTTATACCGCTCCGGCATGATGCTGGAAGAAGCCAAGCAATTAATGCTCGATCAAGCGAAAGCCTATCCTGAAATTCAGCTGCTGGTCGATTTCATGGCGCAATCGACGCGCGGTATTATCCGTTAGGTAAGATTATTCGATGGATGATTCTTTTAGCGTGCCGACGGACGCCTGCCACACTAAGATAACCATAGGCCTGGTCGCCGGTGAAGCATCCGGCGATATGCTCGGCGCCCATTTGATCGAAGCACTCAAGCAGCGCTTGCCACAAGCCGAATTCGTCGGCATAGGCGGCCCGAAGATGGTTGCGGCGGGGATGTGTACCCTTTTCCCAATGGAAAAGCTGGCAGTGCGCGGTTATGTCGAAGTGCTGCGCCATTTCCGTGAAATACTTGCTATTCGCCGTAAACTGATACGTTATTTCAAGGACAATCCGCCGGATATATTCATTGGGGTTGATGCGCCGGATTTTAATTTGACGCTGGAAACCATGTTGAAACGGCGCGGTATTCCTACCGTCCATTATGTCAGCCCGTCGATCTGGGCATGGCGCGGCGAACGTATCCGTAAAATCGGACGTGCCGCCTCGCATGTCATGGCGATTTTCCCATTCGAAAAGCCTCTATACGACGCGGCAAAAATTCCTTGTACTTATGTCGGCCATCCCTTGGCGGATTTCCTGCCGGACAATCCGAACCAATATGCCATGCGCGAGCAACTTAAACTGCCGCAAAATGCGGTTGTCATCGCCATGCTGCCGGGCAGTCGGCAGAGCGAACTGCAATATATGGCCGAATTGTACATTCGGACCGCTCAAGTCATAAGTTCTCAAAATCCACACGTCCATTTTCTGGTGCCGCTGGTTAGCCGTGAAACGCGCAATTTCTTTGAAGAGTTGCTATATCGACTGGGTGCGCAAGATCTGCCGTTGACCATCCTGTTCGGCCATGCCCATGATGCCATGATCGCCGCGGACGCTGTGCTGGTGGCCTCTGGAACCGCTACGTTGGAGGCAGCGTTGCTGATGCGGCCGATGGTGATCACTTACAAAATGTCACCGGCTTCCTACCGTATCATGAAGCGTAAGGGCTATTTGCCTTATGTGGGATTGCCGAATATTCTGGCGGGAAGGTTTGTCGTGCCGGAGATATTGCAGGATGACGCGACTCCCGAGAATCTGGCGCAAGCCTTGCTGAATGTGGTCGGCGATGCGGTGGTGACGGCCAGGCTGGGTCGGCAATTCTTCGAGATGCGCCGCGAATTGAAACAAAATGCGGCCGAGCAAGCGGTGGCGGCAATCATGCCTTACCTGAAAGGGGCGGTGTGACTAACGCGGCACTGGTGTGTGGTGTCGACGAGGCTGGGCGTGGGCCGTTGGCTGGCCCGGTGTACGCGGCAGCGGTGATCCTTGACGAACGCCATTCTATCGTGGGATTGGCCGACTCCAAAAAACTTAGCGAGAAGAAGCGGGAGAAACTGGCCGTTGAGATTCGTCAGCATGCCTTGGCTTGGGCAATCGGCTGCGCCGATGTGGCGGAGATTGATCGTATCAACATTCTTCAGGCAAGTCTGTTGGCAATGCGACGGGCGGTGGAAAGCTTGTGGCCGACCCCAACCCAAGTGTTGGTCGACGGCCTGCATTGCCCCGCGCTGGCGATGCCGTCGCAAGCCATCGTCAAGGGCGATGGTAGCGTAGCGCAAATATCGGCAGCCTCGATCCTGGCGAAAACAGCACGAGATGCGGCGATGCTCGAACTTCATGAGCTCTATCCGCAGTATGGTTTTGATCGTCACAAGGGCTATGGCACCGCTGACCACTTGACGGCACTGCGTGCATACGGTGCCAGTCCGGTGCATCGGGTTAGCTTTGCGCCGGTTAAGGCGCTTCTACCTAAAGGAGGGCGGGCATGATTGACTTCTTGATTTTAGTGCACCTTCTGGGTGTTATTGTCTGGGTCGGCGGCATGTTTTTCGCGCATATGGCCTTGCGTCCGGTTGCCGCCTCGCTATTGCCACCACCGCAACGCCTGCCGCTGCTGCATGGCGTATTTACGTGCTTCTTCCCTTGGGTCTGGGTGTCGGTTCTGTTGATCCTCCTAAGTGGGGTATACGAAATGATGCTGCTCGGGGGATTCAAGGCTGGCTGGCATATTCATGCCATGCTGACCATCGGTTTGACGATGATGTCGATCTTTTCTTATATTTATTTCGTGCCTTTTCCCCGCTTGAAGGCGGGGGTGCTAAAACAGGATTGGCTTGGTGCAGGTATAGCCATGGCGCGCATCAGACTATTGGTCGGGATTAATCTGGTACTTGGATTGATCGTCACGGTTATTGCAATGTTGGGACGTTTGCTGGTTATGGGTTCCTGAAAAGTGAAATAGTTTATACAATGCAGTACTTGTAAACCTCAAGAATAATAGAGGGCGAAAGCTCTCGGGAGTTGGCTGACATGTTCGTCATTATCGGGTGGATTCTAGTAGGCGGCTCCGTTTTTGGGGGGTTCGCCATAGCGGGAGGGCATCTTGCGGCATTGTTCCAGCCTGTGGAACTGCTGATGATCGGTGGTGCAGCGGGAGGTGCTTTCATCGTCGGTAACAATAGCAAGGTGATCAAGGCAACCATGAAAACCTTGCCGACCTTGTTCAAGGGCTCGCCTTACAATAAGGCATATTACATGGAGCTCTTCGCCCTGATCTATGAAATACTTGCCAAGATTCGGAAAGAAGGTCTGATGTCGATTGAAGCGGACGTGGAAACTCCCGAATCCAGCCCGCTTTTTTCCAAGTATCCGCTGGTTCATCATGATCACCATGTCGTTGAGTTCATGGCCGACTATCTGCGTATTATGGTCGGCGGAAACCTTAATGCCTTCGAGGTTGAAAACTTGATGGACAACGAGATTGAAACACACCATCACGAAGGTGCTGCGCCAAGCGGGGCATTGGCCAAATTGGGTGACGGTATGCCGGCTTTCGGTATCGTTGCTGCGGTGATGGGGGTGGTGCATACCATGGAGTCGGTTGGACTTCCGCCTGCGGAACTGGGCATCCTGATCGCACATGCACTGGTGGGTACCTTCCTCGGAATTTTGCTTTCCTACGGCTTCGTCAGTCCCTTGGCTGGTCTGTGCGAACAGAAACTGGAAGAGTCCAGCAAGGTTCTTCAGACCATCAAGGTAACCTTACTCGCCAGCTTGAATGGCTATGCCCCCACGGTTGCCGTCGAGTTTGGACGTAAAGTGCTCTACTCGACAGAGCGTCCGACCTTCCTCGAACTCGAAGCGCATGTCAAACAGAAAAAACAATAAAGCTGACGTCATCTCAGAAAACCGGCTATGAGCGACGATTCGCAACGACCGATAATCATCAAGCGCAAGAAGGCCGGACATGGCGGTGCGCATGGCGGCGCGTGGAAGATTGCCTACGCCGACTTCGTGACCGCCATGATGGCGTTTTTTCTGCTGATGTGGTTACTCGGTTCCACCAGCAAGGCAACTCTGGAAGGCATCTCGGAGTATTTTAAAAACCCGATGAAAGTCTCTAATCGCGGCGGCGAGGGCGCTGGTGACGCAACCAGCGTGATTCGCGGCGGAGGGTTGGATATGACCAAATCGACCGGCCAAATAAAAAAAGGCGCGACGAAAACCGTGACTGTAAAGGATGCCAAGGTACAGCAAGAAAAAGCCAAACTGCATGAACTAAAGGACAAGCTGCAAAAGATGGTCGAAAGCGATAAAAAGCTTAGCCAGTTCCAGAAACAGATTCTCATCGATATAACTTCCGAAGGCTTGCGTATCCAGATCGTGGATGAAAAAAATCGTCCGATGTTCGATATCGGGCGGGATCAGCTAAAACCCTATACCAAGGAAATTCTTCATGAAATCGGCAAGGTGCTCAATGAGGTGCCGAACCGCATCAGTCTGACTGGCCATACCGACGCCACCCCCTATTACGGCGGCGAAAAGGGGTACAGCAACTGGGAGCTTTCCGCCGATCGAGCCAACTCATCCCGGCGCGAACTGATTGCTGGCGGGATGGAAGAGGAGAAGATGTTACGTGTAGTCGGTTTGGCATCCGCTGTACCGTTCGACAAGGCTGACTTGCTAAACCCGATTAACCGGCGCATCAGTATTATCGTGCTTAACAAGCGTACTGAGGATGCTTTAACCGCAGAAAACAGTGCCGTTGGCAAGGAAGAGCAACCTTCTGAGGCAATAGATACCACTGCGGGAGAACCGCCGCCAGGAGGCTTGAACACGCAGCTAGCCAAGGAGCCGGCTAAGCCTATCGAGACTCCCAGTGCTC
>CALMWM010000412.1 GCA_937873435.1 uncultured Gallionellaceae bacterium | reverse complement strand
TACACCACGGCGAAAGTGTGATGGGTGTCGTGCGACTGGGTTTCGGCGTCCTTGCCGAAAGCGCGCAACAACAGCAACAGCGCCGCACCGAACATGGCGATGGTGCCAGGTTCCTGGTGGATGCGGTGGGCCATCACGAATCCCAGAATCACCAATGCAATCACCCCCAGAGACTGTATTAACAGGCGCATATCGGTAATCGCCTCGCGCTCGTCGAACGCCATCACCTGCGCGCGGTCTTCCGGCGTGGCGTGCAGCTTGCGCCCCCAGATCAGGTAGATCGGCAAGAGCGTGAGCAGGAAGACGATCACAGCGACCGGCGCCAGATTAAACAGGAAGTCGTTGAAGGTCAGCCCGGTGGCCGAACCGATCATGATGTTGGGCGGGTCGCCGATCAGCGTCGCGGTGCCGCCGATGTTCGAGGCAAAAATGATAGAGAAAAGGTACGGATAGGGGCTGATGCGCAGCGCATCGGTGATCAGCAGGGTAACCGGCGCGATCAGCAGCACCGTGGTAACGTTGTCGAGCAAGGCGGAAAACACTGCGGTCACCACCGACAGCATCACCAGCAAGCCCCACGGGTCGGCCTTGACCGCCTTGGTCGCCTTGATCGCGACGTACTGGAACACCCCGCTTTTCTGGGTGATCGCCACTAGCACCATCATCCCGGTAAGCAGCCCGATAGTATTGAAATCGATGCCGGAAAACGCTTCGCTCTGGCGCAGCACCCCGGAAAGAATCATCACACCAGCCCCGAGCAGCGCGACGATGGAGCGGTTGATCTTTTCCGTAACGATCACCGCGTAGGTCAACACGAACACCGTCAACGAAATCAGCAGCGGGCTCAGGCCGAAAATCACTTGCGACGCGCTGGCGGCGCTACCGTGCATGATCGGCCTCCGCCTCGCGCACCAGATAATCGAGCAGGGCGCGGCGGCTCAACATGCCGCGCAGTTTCCCGTCCGCGCCGACCACCGGCAGCGGCGAATGGCTTTGAGTCAGAAGCAAGGCCGCCTCCAACAGAGGACAGTTTTCATCCAGCACCGGCGTTGGAGTTTTCGCTACTTCCAACGCTGAGCGTTTTTCCAATTCGTGAACATGCGCGGTCAGCAGTCGGGTGGCATCTCCAGCAAACTTGAGGTCGGCCAGCCCATGTTCACCGCGGGCACCGGCGGGAATTAATTCTTCCAGAATGGCGGCGGTGCTGACCACTCCGCAAAAACGCCCCTCCCCATCGCACAAGGGGATATGGTTGACCCCCTTTTCCAGCATCAACTGGAGTGCCTCCATCAGATTGGCATCGGGCTTAAGGCAAAGTGTCGGCGGGCGACAGAGAATACGGGTTATCGTCATAAAGGTATCGACCGCCCGGCACGAACTTCATGCCGGGCGGATTGTTCCAGGGGAAAATCAGAAATGGTTATGCAGTTCTTCAGGCGGCAGGGGTGCGTTTTCGCTCAAGTGCCGCTCGTGGGCTGTGGCATAAATCGCATGTAGGCGATCGTCGCGCGTAGGGCTGCGCAAAGGCGTATGCAGGTTGTCCTGCTGAATTTCCTCGGCGAAATGGATCAGGCCGCGGCGGATCAATTCCAGCAGATTGCTTTCGAAGCGATAGCCCTGGGTGGACAAAACGCTCTCCAACTCTTCCAGCTTGTGCTCCGCGACGCAGTAAGTCACCACCACGCTGCTGCCGCATTCGCCCGGAACGGCCTCTACGTGTTCCAGCCCCCTGAGAATGTCCGCGACATTATGGATTTCAGTAGTAGTCAGGCCGACAAAGGAAATCCTGCGGGTCTTGGTCAGTTCAGGATCGGAATGGGTTTTGCCTGTCATGATGCGCACCTCCTAGGCCGCTTAAATCAGAAAGGGCTCCGCCAGCGCGGGAACAACGAATGTTTTTACTCTATGTTCAAAAGAGGTCTGCTGTCAACCCGCGGAACCCGACGTAATGGCGACATAATCTTGACAAACGGGCACGAAAAAGTGAGAATGCCCTCCTTTCGATTCTGCTCGGTTGCCGAAGTCGGCACGACTTAATGCGCTGAACGGCATCGGAAATCAGCAAGGCGCCAGGCCGTTGTTGTAAAACTTGCAGGATAATCCGGTGATATAGCTCAGTTGGTTAGAGCACAGCACTCATAATGCTGGGGTCGGTGGTTCAAGTCCACCTATCACCACCAAATTTTATGCATAAAGGCCTGCAATAATGCAGGCCTTTATGCTTCATGTCTTTCCGCTTAGCGTCCCAGGCCGCATGGTCAAAAAACTCTATATCAAGACTTTCGGTTGCCAGATGAACGAGTACGATTCGGCGAAGATGGCCGATCTGCTGACGGCAGGCGATGGCATGGTTAGCACCGACGATCCCGAGCAGGCCGACGTGATTCTACTTAACACCTGCTCGGTACGCGAAAAGGCCCAGGAGAAGGTGTTTCACCAGCTAGGACGCTGGCAGCCACTCAAACAGAAAAATCCCAACCTGCTGATTGGTGTCGGCGGTTGCGTGGCAAGCCAGGAAGGCGAAGCCATCGTCGCACGCGCCCCCTATGTGGACATGGTGTTCGGCCCCCAGACGCTGCACCGCCTGCCGCAGATGATCGCCGCACGGCTCAGCGAACTGCGCCCCCAGGTGGACGTTTCCTTTCCCGAAATCGAGAAGTTCGACCATCTGCCGCCCGCGCGCAAGGAAGGAGCGGCCGCTTATCTGTCAGTGATGGAAGGATGCAGCAAATTCTGCACCTATTGCATCGTGCCCTATACGCGCGGTGGCGAAATTTCGCGCCCGTTCGACGACGTGCTGACCGAGGCAGCCGAATTAGCGCAACAAGGCGTCAGGGAAATCACCCTGCTCGGGCAGAACGTGAATGCCTACCAGGGCGAAATGCCCGACGGTGAAACCGCCGACCTGGCGCTACTGCTGCATTATCTAGCCGAGATGCCCGGCATCGAACGGCTACGCTTCACCACCTCCCACCCCAATGAATTCAGCCAGCGCCTGATCGACGCCTATGCCGAAATCCCCAAGCTGGCGAACGTGCTTCATCTGCCGGTGCAGTCCGGCTCCGACCGCGTACTGGCGGCGATGAAACGCGGCTATACCGTGCTCGAATACAAGTCGCTGGTGCGCAAGCTGCGCGCGGTACGCCCAGAGATGTCGATCACAACCGATATTATCGTCGGATTTCCCGGCGAAACCGATGCCGATTTCGAGGCAACCCTGCAACTGGTGCGGGAACTCGGATTCGACGCCAGCTACAGCTTCGTTTTCAGCCCGCGACCCGGCACGCCTGCGGCGGAACTGTCCGACGAAACGCCGCCGGAAATCAAAGCGGCGCGACTGGCCCGCCTGCAGGCGCAAATCGATCGCCAGGAGCAGGAATTCAGCCAGAGCATGGTGGGGCGGGTGGAACACATTCTGGTCGAAGGCTTGTCCCGCAAGAACGAACACGAGTTGTCCGGGCGCACCGCCAACAACCGGACGGTAAATTTCCCCGGCAATCCGCGCCTGATCAACCAGTTTGTCGACGTTCTCATCACCGCCGCGATGGCGCACAGTTTGCGCGGCGAAGTCGTTACCCGCACCTATTGAATATACCGTGAATACACCAGCCTCCAGCATCGCTTTCGACCCGGTGGACAATGCCCGCCTTGCCAACCTTTGCGGCGCGCTCGATGAGAATTTAAAGCAGATCGAGACCGCGCTGGACGTGACGATTACCCGCCGCAACGAGCATTTCTCGGTGCAGGGAGAGCCACGCCAGACTGCGCTGGCGCTCGAATTGCTGGAAAAGTTTTATGCGCGCACCAAGAACCCGCTGAGTGTCGACGAAATTCAGCTCGGCCTGATCGAGGTCGCCAATGCCGACCGCGTTGCCGAGGCCGAGGAAATGGCGCCGGTACTGATGACCCGGCGCAGCGACCTGCGCGGGCGCACGCCGCGCCAGAATCAGTATTTACGCAAGATACAGGAACACGACATCACCTTCGGCATCGGCCCCGCCGGCACCGGCAAGACTTATCTGGCAGTGGCCAGCGCCGTGGATGCGCTGGAACGCGATCTGGTGAAACGTATCGTGCTGGTGCGCCCGGCGGTAGAAGCCGGCGAGCGCCTGGGCTTCCTGCCCGGCGATTTGGCACAGAAGGTCGACCCTTACTTACGCCCGCTATACGACGCGCTTTACGACCTGATGGGCTTCGACAAGGTGGTCAAACTGTTCGAGCGCGGCGCGATAGAAATTGCTCCGCTCGCCTATATGCGCGGCCGTACCCTGAACCACTCCTTCATCATCCTCGACGAAGCGCAAAACACTACCCCGGAGCAGATGAAAATGTTCCTGACGCGCATCGGCTTCGGCGCCAAGGCGGTGATTACCGGCGACCTCACCCAGGTCGATCTGGCGCGCCACCAGAAAAGCGGCCTGACCGACGCCAAGGAAGTGCTGGAAAACATCCGCGGGATTGCTTTCAGTTTTTTCCAGTCCGACGACGTGGTGCGCCATCCGCTGGTTGCACGCATCGTCGATGCGTATGAAAAACGCGACAAGAACCATGAGTAAGCCCCGCACAGAAAGAACAGAGAACGCTCCCACCCTGCATTTGTCGGTGCAATACGCAGCAGACGCCCCCCCTACCCGCCCCAAATTCCGCCGCTGGGTAAAGGCGGCGCTGACCCGGGATGCCGAAATCACTCTGCGCCTGGTCGACGAGGAGGAAGGGCTGCTGCTCAACCGCGACTATCGCGGAAAAGACTACGCCACCAATGTACTGACCTTCGTCTACGACGACCTGCCCCAACTTGCCGGCGACATTGTGATTTGCCCGGCGGTGGTGGAGCGCGAAGCACAGCAGCAGAATAAAAGCCTCGAAGCGCATTACGCCCACCTGGTCGTGCATGGCGTGCTGCATCTGCACGGCTACGACCA
>CALMWM010000411.1 GCA_937873435.1 uncultured Gallionellaceae bacterium | reverse complement strand
AGCAGATACATCAGCGCCGGCATCGCGATGATGGAGCCGCCGCTGCCGAACAGGCCGAGCACGATGCCGGTTACCGCGCCTGCGAGGATTGCGAGAAATAGCATGGAATTTCCTTTGTCGTTGAAGTCAATCGGCCGTTTAGTAGTTGGCTAAAACACCAGCACCTTGTCCGCCGCTTCCGTCCACTCGGCCAACTGTTCCAGCGTGGAACGCTGCGCACCGTGAATCAATTCCTCTTCGCGCAACGCGCGGGCGTCCATGCACATGCCGCACACGCCGATTTCCCCGCCGCGCTTCAGGATGCTCTGGGCGAGAAACTCGATGTTGTAATAGCCTTCCGGCACTTTCTGCCCGGCCTTGGCGCACGAGGCGGCATCGCCCAGCAGGAACACGCGGATGACTCCGCCGTCGTGTTTGCTCATCGCACGCGCCAGGCGGAAGCCGTTATAACTGCGCTCGGTGCCGTAGGGCGGGTCGTTGAGAATGAAGAGGGTATTCATAAGCCTTACTCCTGAATCAATGAGCTTTTATTTCCTGGATTCGCTGTTTGCACGCTGGTTGGCGACGAAAACCGCCTTACAAAATGCGCTTATTTTCCAGACCAATCATGCGCATCAGAAAGTATTCAAACGAATGCTTGAATATATTATGCAAACATACCCGTGAAATAGTCAACCTGATTATTTCACGGGTATGTGGATGGCCTAGCCGGAGTACTTCGAGGAGGGTTTTGTAGAGGATTAAAGCTGGCTTGAAACGTCAAACGGAAGCTGTTCGGCTTTCCATTCCGGGTAGCCTTCTTCCAGACGGCGGGCGCGGAACCCTTGCAGGCGCAACTGTTCCACTGCCTCGAAGGCCAACATGCAGTAAGGGCCGCGGCAGTAGGCAACGATCTCCTGATCTTTCGGCAGTTCGGCCAAGCGATCCGGCAAGGTGTCTAGCGGGATGTTGATCGCACCGGGAATATGGCCGGCTTCGAATTCGTTGGGCGGACGCACGTCGATTACCATCGCCTCGCCGTCGCGCGCCATTTGCAACAATTGGTCGCGGCGCACCGGGGTAAGGCTGTCGCGGCTATCGAAGTTTTCCCGCACGATGCGCTCTACCTCCGCCAAGTGGCGTTCCGCCACGCCGCGGATGCCGCTCAGCACGATGGTAATGGCGTCGTCGGTCAAACGGTAAATGACCTGCAAGCCTTCCTTGCGCGATTTCACCAGCCCGCCGTCGCGCAGGATCTGCAAGTGATGGGAAGTGTTGGCCACCGACATGCCGACGGCCTGCGACAACGCATCCACGCCGCGTTCGCCCTGCGCCAGCGCTTCCAGCAATTCCAGGCGGTTGGCGCTGGCGAGTGCCTTGGCGACGCGGGCGAATTGCTCGAAGATACGTTTCTTGGGCGGAAGTTCGCTGGACATGAGCGGAATTCTACCGGTCGCAACTGTGCAACGCCAGCGCTCGCTCTAGCGAGGTTGCGCTCAAAAGTCGATTCCGCCAGAATATTCGGCACCGATTCATTACCTTTTCAGAGGCTGTCATGAGCAAGCGGTTCTTCGGCATTTTCCTGGCATTGTTCGCCACCTCCGCACTGGCCGATGTCTATTCCTGGACTGACGATCAGGGCATCACCCACTACGGGGAAAACGTTCCCGCCCAATATGCCAGGAAAGCCCGGAACCTCAGCGGGAAAAAGGATGTGGACAGGCTCACCGCCGAAAAAAAAGTCCATGAGGATTTCGCGGAAAAGCAGCGCCAGGAGCGGCAAAACGCGCAAAACCGCGAAATAGCCAAGGAGGAACTCGACAAGAAAATGAACGAGTACGCGATTGAAATCCTGGCCAAGCAAAAAGCCCGCTCCCTGACGGGTGCGCAATCTACCGTGGGCGCAACGCCGTAACGGCAAGTTCGGCGTTTAGCCGTTTCCCGCGTTCGCGGGAAAACTCCAGGTTTGCGTCACAACCAGATTTCCGGATAGCGCCTCGAAGCCGGAATATTGTTGACCAGCAAGGCCACCGCCAGCAGGATCAACGGTCCCAGGGTGGCGGGAATCAGCACGTAGAAGAATCCCAGTTTATGAATCTCCGCAGAACCGATCACCGCGATCAGCGCCGTGGCGCCGCCGGGAGGATGCAGCGTCCGGGTGACGTGCATCAGGGCGATGGCGCTGGCAACCGCCATTGCTTCGGCGAGCCAGGGATAGGGATGGAACAGCTTCCAGCAAGCGACCCCGACGATGGCCGAGAAAATGTGGCCGCCCATCAGGTTGCGCGGCTGGGCCAGGGGACTGCGCACCGCGCCGTAGACCAGAACCGCGGATGCGCCGAAGGAACCGATCATCAGCGACAAGTCGCTCCCTGTGAAAAATAGCCGATCGACCCAGGCTACGCCCGCGATGCCCAGGAATGCCCCGATCCACGACCAGACGATTTCTTCGTTGCTGACCCGCGGCGGACTGCCGCGGGTGGTGCCGCGCATCTTGCGGAAATATTCGGGAATTTTCATCGCAGGTTTTCCAGGTGGTAGGCGCTGAAAAAGTCCTTACGCAGCAGCAGGCCGAGCAACCGTCCGCCGTTATCCACGACCGGCATACCGCGTCCCGGATGCTTATGGAAGGCTCCGATGATTTCCCCGATCCCGGCATCCCCGCTTACCGTTACGGCTGGGCTGGTCATTGCCGCACTTACCGGCGTTTCATGGCAGCGATGTTTGAATTCGAAACTGGCATCCAGCATGTTCAACAATAATTCCAGAAAAGTATCTACTTTCAGCCGTTTCAGGAAGTCGGTTTCGGTCAGCATCCCGACCGCGCGGCCTTCGGCATCCACCACCGGAAGCGCCTTGAAACCGGAATCAACGAGCGCCTTGGCCGCAGCGTCTAGCGGCATGTCGGGAAGCAGCGGCTTGATTCCCGCCCGCATCAGGTTCGCCGCCCGGACATTGCCGAACAGGCGCCCCAGCGCGTGTCTATGGGCCAAGCGATAAATCGTCCGAAAATCTTCCGTGGTGATGTCGAGGTAACCGGGGATGTGCGCCATTGCATCGAGAATATCGCCATCGGTCAGTTCCAGTTCCGCCACTTCGTCGTCAGCGGAATCGGGAAGGCGGTTTTCGCCCGAGGGGTCTTCCATGTCGAGAAATCAGCCGAGTAATTTGATAGGGTTTTTATTCTAGCAGCTTGCTTGCAGAATCTGAAATACTCGCCGGCCAAGTGGGCAACGATTCAGGAACGGCATCCCGCATTGCCTCCAACGTCAATCGAGACACCCGTAGTAAACCGCGCAACTGACGCTGGCATCCCAGCTCTCGGGGTGCGCCGCATCGATTATGCGCTTGGCCTGGGCTATTTCATCGGCCGACCCGTGCGCCGCCAGGAGCAGCCGGTCGATCTTGAATTCCGCCTCGTAATCGAGGACGTCGGGCTTTGGCACGCCGAAGCGATATAGCGTTTCGTCCAGCGCACCGAGTTCGCCGATGACGGTCGCTCCCGCGTCCTCGCCCTTGACGCGCCCATCTCGGGCGGCGACGAACAACTTGCGCGGATCGAATCCGGCGTGTCGAAGCTTTGCAATGTCAGCCTCGGCGACGTGACGTTTGGCGTAGGTGGCAACAAGAGAATTATGCGCAGACATGGTAGACCTCCATAATTTACGCCCGGCCAACACTGGCCGGGAGAATGCTTAAAGCGGTTTCAGCTCAGGTGAGCTTGCTGGTCCACTCGTCGAGTGCCGTGCATGCTTCCTTGCTGGGTTGTTTCGTGTCGTGCGAAGCGGTACGCAGTGCGTTGATCTGGCACAGGAACTCGTTGCCGTGCCGGTCGTACAGGTTGATGTACGGGCTGGGGCCGTATGGCTCGAAGGCACCCGAATCGGCGAAGATGAATTCGAATTCGCCGTTCACGTCGACTTCCAGTTTGCCGCCGTGGCTTAAGCCGTAGTCGCGCCAACTGGTTTCCCTGGCGCAGCCTTCGAGCACCGGAGACATCCGCGAGGTCTTCTTGTCATGCCAGGCGACCACCACCGGAGTGACGATTTCCATATCCTTTTCGGCCAGGGAGGCCGCCAGCACGCTAGCTGTCCGGTAATCAAGATTCCTGCCTGAATGGTCGATATGAGCTGTTTTCATGCCAATTCTCCTTTGAAAAGCATCGGGCCGGAGTGGTCGAATGTGACGTACCCGGAACGCAAACGCTGCTTCGTGCCTTATGTGTTTGATATCCGACACCCGGCGGGTCTTCGCTAAATGAATCATCAATGCCGATAGTTCACCATAGCATAATGTTGACCGTTTTACTTTGGTATTTGAGTATTGCAAATAAAAACACACAGATTTTCTGCCTGTAGTTTGCAGCGAAAAATCAACTGAAACACCGGCAAGCCCGGTGCTATCATCAGAACCTTCACACCACTATTTATTTGCCCTAGAAACTGCCGCCGCAAACAGGGAACGTACAAAATGAATGAGGAACTTACCGGTCGAATCCAGGAATTCAATGCAGGGCGCGATCCCGAACGCTTGCATCTGAAATACCGGGCGATGCGCGCTGACGCCTTCGCCTTTCTGCGCGGCACCTGCCACCTTTTTTACCAGGATTGGCCCAAGGGGTCGCCGCTCGACGATGCGCCGGCTGCCTGGATTTGCGGCGACCTGCACCTGGAAAACTTCGGCAGCTACAAGGGCGACAATCGCCTGACCTATTTCGACCTCAACGATTTCGACGAAGCGGCACTGGCGCCCGCTACGTGGGAACTGGCGCGGTTTCTCACCAGCGTGCTGGTGGGGGCGGAAACCTTAGGAGTGAATCGCCCCGAGGCGTTGGCCTTGTGCCACTGTTTTCTCGACAGTTACACCGCGGCGCTACAGGACGGCAAAGCCCGCTGGCTGGAACGCGCCACTGCGGAAGGCATGGTCAAGAGCCTGCTTTCCGGCCTCGGGCAGCGCTCCCGAGCGGAATTTCTGGACAGCCGAACCAAGCTCAAAGGCGGCAAGCGCATGTTGCGAGTGGACGACAAGCGGGCGTTGCCGGCTTCGGACGAGGACTACAAGAAAGTTACGCTGTTCATGGCGGAATTCGCCGCACATCAGCCCGACCCCAAATTTTTTAAAGTGCTCGATGTGGCACGCCGTATCGCCGGCACCGGCAGCCTGGGCATCGAACGTTACGTGATTCTGGTGGCGGGCAGCGGTTCGCCGGCAGGGAATTACCTGCTCGACTTGAAACATGCCCCGGTTCCGGCGCTCGCCCCATATCTGTCCCTCCCGCAACCCGCGTGGGAAACCGAAGCGAATCGGGTAGTCGATATTCAGCGGCGGGTACAGTCCATTTCACCCGCCTTCCTCAATGCCGTGCAGATCGGAGGGCGTTCCTACGTGATGCGCGAACTATTGCCGGACTCGGACCGGCTCCAGCTTGAATCGTGGAATGGCAAGCTGCGCCGCCTGGAAAATGTGATGTATGCCATGGCCAAAGTGGTGGCATGGGGGCACTTGCGCAGCAGCGGCCGGCAGGGTTCGGCGATCGCCGACGAATGGATTGCTTTTGGCGCCCGCGACGACTGGCGCGGCCCATTGCTGGAATATGCGAATGCTTACAGCCGGCTTGTCCCAGCCGACGACGGCCAGCAGCA
>CALMWM010000410.1 GCA_937873435.1 uncultured Gallionellaceae bacterium | reverse complement strand
ACCGCAGTCCCGATTTATCCAAATTTGCGAGCCAAGCATAGCTAGCAGACAGGCCATCCTTCGGGGTGGCCTTTTGGCATTACATGGGGCTTTATAACGATCCTTCACTATCAGTATAGCCGTCTCCCGTATCGTTATCAGGTTACCCCTTCAGGAAAAAAGTGCCATGAGTACACTACCAATATGCCCGAAATGTTGTTACGGTAGAATATGCGTTTGCCCGGAATGCGCTCACGAGTGGCCGAAAGATGCGGCAGGTGCGGAGAGCTCGGATAATACGTCCATTATCGCGATGCTGTCGGCAATGTGCTTCAGGACGGCGATACAGTAACCGTGATCAAGGATTTGAAGGTTAAAGGCTCGTCCTCGGTGGTAAAGGTCGGGACGAAAGTCAAGAATATACGTCTTGTGGACGGTGATCACGATATCGATTGCAAGATCGATGGCATTGGATCGATGGGGCTGAAATCGGAATTCGTCAAGAAAGTGTAGGCGCAAGCTCTTTTGTCTTCCCATCCCAACACCTGTACGCTTTATTGAAATTGGATAAATAACTACAATTCCCCGTATGCTTTCCTCTATTGCCGATATTCTAGACGACCTTGATATGTTCCAGGGGCTCTTTGCCTATCCGGAGTTGGAATGCCTGGGTTCTTACATGAACATCGCTACTGTCGCCAAGGGTGAGATTATCTTCAGGGAAGGTGATAAAGGCGGATACATGCTCATCTTGATTGATGGCAAGATGGAGGTGTCCAAATCTGGAGAGGGTGGCTTGCATCTTCTTTCGTATGAAGGGAAAGGCAGGGTGCTGGGGGAAATGGCTTTGATTGACCATGAACCGCGCTCGGCAACATGCGTAGCTTCCTCGGCTTGCGAAATGGTGTCACTATCTAGCGACGGACTGGAAAAGCTGGCTGCCGCTCACCCGCCGGTTGCGTACAAATTAATGTTTGTGCTTGCCCGACTTTTATCCCGAAGGCTGCGCCGAACCTCCGGACTGCTCGCCGATTTCATCAACGCCTGATCATGAAAAGGAGCGCCTGAAACAGCATGACCTATGAAGAATTCCTCGATGAAGTCACCACTCTCATTACCGAGAAATATGGCTTGGCGGATGAGGCTGCTATTCAGATGGTGATGCGGGCGCAGGCCGATGATTTTTTCAGCGGCCACGACGACGATCTTTCTATTTGCACGCTGGATCGGACGCACAAGGACGCAAAAATTGTTTTCGAGAAGTACAAATAGGCGGTTGCCTATTCCATTCAAGGGTTGTTAGCTTCCCATTACAATACTTGTACCGAATTCCCCTATCGCTATTTTCAGGAAGGCATCAATGCACACTATCCTCATCCTCCAGTACCTGAAGAAGCACGGTCAGATAATCGACTCGGAGATCGCTGCGGCAACGGGGATTCCACTACCTGACGTTCGGATCGCCCTCTCGGAACTGTCAGCGCGAGGGGAAATATCCCGCTGTAGCGTTACCCGCTTCAGCGCTGATGGCGAACCGGTAGAGGGGATGCTGTGCCGTATTGCAGGGACAATCCCACCAAAGGCTCCGGGCAGAAAACCGGGAACGCCAGTGTAGTCAAGAGCTTAGAAAGAGGATGGGGGCTGTTGGATTTGGTGCCTTAGCCCAACCTGTATTTTTCCGAGATACTGCTCATTTCGTCGTATGTTTGCCTAGGCACGGGACGGCTGCCTAGGGGCTATCGTCACCCCTGAACTCCAGTACCACAACGCTGCGCGGCGCTACATGGTAATGCGTAGCCGCCACGCTCGGCTGTGCGGCGGGTTCGATGATGTCGTCCGGGGCGGCGCGAAACGTATCCGCGGCGCGGTACCACTGTCCATTGGCGAAATGTGGCAATTCGAAGTCCAGACCCTCTGCGCCGCTGTTCATCATTACATGCAGGGCCGGTTCCCCGGCTATGCGCCCGCCGAGAGTGAAGGCAAACTGCCGGCAATACGAGGCGTTCCAGTGCGGGTCGTCCAGCTCGGTGCCATGCCAGGCGATGTCCGGCAAAGCTTCGCCGGCCTTGCGCTGCCCGGCGAGGAAACTTCTGCGCATCAGGTTGGGGTGGCGTTTGCGCAATGCGATCATGCCGCTGACGAAGCGCACCATGTCGGCATTGTCCTCGGCGCAGCTCCAGTCGATCCAGGCGAGCGGGTTGTTCTGGCACCAGACGTTGTTGTTGCCATGCTGGGTGCGCAGCATTTCGTCGCCTGCGAGCAGCATGGGCACGCCCTGGCTTAGCATCAGCAGGGCGATATGGTTCTTGGCCTGGCGGCGGCGCAGGGCAAGGATGGCTGGGTTGTCGGTCGCCCCCTCGGTGCCGCAGTTCCAGCCCATGTTGTTGTCGCAGCCATCGCGGTTGGCCTCGCCGTTGACCTCGTTGCGTTTGTGATGGTAGCTCACCAGATCCCACAGCGTGAAGCCGTCGTGGCAGGTGATGAAATTGACGCTGTTGATCGGATGGCGCAGGTTGGCGGCGTAAAGATCGCTGCTGCCGGCAAGCCGCGTCGCCACTTCGCCGGTCAGCCCCGCTTCGCCGGCGACGAAGCGGCGCAGCGTGTCGCGGTAGCGGCCGTTCCATTCCATCCAGCGGTAGCCGGGAAAGCTGCCGACTTGATACAGACCCGCAGCATCCCAGGCTTCGGCGATGATTTTGGCGCCGGCCAGCGCATCCGACAGTTCGATGCCCCACAGTACCGGCGGGTTGTGCAGCGGCTCGCCGTCTTCACCGCGCGCCAGCGCGCTGGCGAGATCGAAGCGGAATCCGTCGACGTGCATTTCCTCGACCCAGTATTCCAGGCAGTCGATGATGAAATGGGCAACGAAGGGGTGGTTGGCGTTGAGGGTATTGCCGCAGCCCGAGTAGTCGCGGTAACGGCTGAGGTCGGCGGGATCGAGATGGTAGAAGGTTTCGTTGCCGATGCCCTTGAAGTTAAGCGTCGGCCCGGTCGCGCCGCCTTCGGCGGTATGGTTGAACACGACATCGAGGATCACCCCGATGCCGGCACGATGCAATGCCTTGACCATGTCGCGGAATTCGTCGCGCGCCTTGCAGCCATTGCCGCGGACGCAGTAACCGGGATGCGGTGCGAAAAAACTGTGGGTGCTGTAGCCCCAGTAGTTTTCCAGGCCCAGGTCGGCGACTTGCGGCGGTACGTCGCTTTCATCGAAAGCCATCACCGGCAGCAGTTCGATATGGGTGATGCCCAATGCCTGGAGGTAGGGAATCTTCTCGGTGACCCCGGCGAAAGTGCCGGGATGGGCGACGCCGGAGGAAGGGTGGCGGGTGAAGCCGCCGACGTGCAGTTCGTAAATGATCATCTGCTGGGTCTGGATGCGCTGGGGATGGTCACCTTCCCAATCGTAGCGGTCGTCCATCACCACCGCCATCATCGATCGGTGCGCCACCGGGCCGGTGCGCAAGGTTAGGCTACGATCCCAGAAGCGGGTGTCTACCTCGCGCGCCCACGGGTCGATCAGTTCCACCGCCGGGTCAAAGCGCCAGCCGTGCGCCGCCGCATCGCTGGGGCCGTCCAGGCGCCAGGTGTAGTGCATTCCCGGCGGCAGTCCGAGTACCTTGACATGCCAGTTGAAAAAGCTGTGATTGCTCTCGGGATCGAGCCGGACAATCTGGAACGGCGCTTCCGCGGCGCCGCTCTCGTACAACAACAGCTCCGCGCTGGTGGCGTGGCGGCTATACAGGGAGAAATTGACCCCGTCGTCGTCCAGCGTGGCGCCGTGAGGATAGCGGCAGCCAGGATGGATGGGGTAGGTTTTTTGAAATGCGGTCATGGCGGTCTTGATGAAAAATAATTGCGACCATTATGCCGGTCGGTCGCGTCAGAAGCATGACAATCTCCTCCTGAATCGGTTCTCAGGCAGGTTGCCACGATTATAACCCCGCCGGCCCCTGAAGAAATTCCGCCATCGCCTGCATGAACCTCTCACGGCTGACGAACGGCGCATCGTTATGGCTGCCGCGCAATTCGACCAGCTTTTTGGGGTTCGCCGCCGCC
>CALMWM010000409.1 GCA_937873435.1 uncultured Gallionellaceae bacterium | reverse complement strand
TACCCGCCCGCGCGGGGTGCGCATCAGATAGCCCTGCTGGATCAGGTAGGGTTCCAGAACGTCCTCGATGGTGTCGCGCTCCTCGCCGATCGCCGCAGCGAGGTTTTCCACCCCGACCGGGCCGCCGGCGAATTTCTGCAATACGGTCAGTAACAGCTTGCGATCCATCACGTCGAGTCCGACCTTGTCGACATCCAGCATGTTCAGCGCGGCATCCGCCACCTCGCTGGTAACCACGCCGTCCGCCTTGACCTCGGCGTAATCGCGCACCCGGCGCAGCAGGCGGTTGGCGATGCGCGGCGTGCCGCGCGAGCGGCGCGCCATTTCGAGCGCGCCTTCATGCGACAACTCGACATCCAGCAGGCGCGCCGAACGGGCGACGATGGTGCGGAGTTCTTCGTGGGTGTAAAACTCCAGCCGCGCGACGATGCCGAAGCGGTCGCGCAGTGGATTGGTCAGCATTCCGGCGCGGGTAGTCGCGCCGACCAGGGTAAACGGCGGCAGATCGAGCTTCACCGAGCGCGCCGCCGGCCCTTCGCCGATCATGATGTCGAGCTGGTAGTCTTCCAGCGCCGGATAGAGGATTTCCTCGACCACCGGGGAAAGCCGGTGAATCTCGTCGATGAACAGCACGTCGTTGGGTTCGAGGTTGGTCAACAATGCCGCCAAGTCGCCGGGGCGCTCCAGCACCGGCCCCGAAGTCGAACGCAGGTTGACCCCCATCTCGCGGGCGATGATATGCGCCAGCGTGGTCTTGCCCAGCCCCGGCGGGCCGAACAGCAGCACATGGTCGAGCGCCTCGCTGCGTTGGCGCGCCGCCTGGATGAAGATTTCCAGCTGGCCGCGAGCTTTTTCCTGGCCGACGTATTCGTCGAGGAGTTTGGGCCGCAGCGCGCGCTCGGCGGCTTCCTCGTGGGTCGAAAGCGGCGCGGCGCCGACCAGGCGGCTGCCGCCTTTGAGGGAATCGGTTTCGATCATGTTGCTTCCAGCGCCAGGTTGGCAAAATCCAGCGGATCGTTCAGGTGGTGTTCGACCACATCGGCCATGATCGCCACATCCAGTTTTTTGTATTCATGTATCAGCACATTACGGAACCCCACCATCCCCTTCATGTTCTCCACCATTCCGGAGGGAATCAAGTCGGCGCGATGCAGCAAGGCGAACGCATCGGCGCTATCCTGCGGCAAGCCCAGTTTTTTGCTTTTGATCAGATAATTGGCAATATCAATGGTCAACTCGCAGATTCTCTGGAGGTTCATCCCGATAGCATCCTGCTTGAGATAATCCTGTTCGAAAGGTTTTCCATTGTCCATGGCGTAATACTGGCGGACTTGCACGATGCAGCGCTCGATGCTGATTTTCTTGTTCAGGATGATGTCGTTCATACGTTGTAAAAGCTCCCGCTGCGTAATCCTTCAGC
The DNA here is from genome assembly GCA_937873435.1 of uncultured Gallionellaceae bacterium. Classification (GTDB taxonomy): domain Bacteria; phylum Pseudomonadota; class Gammaproteobacteria; order Burkholderiales; family Sulfuricellaceae; genus JAGXQV01. Next base: position 1,822 of record CALMWM010000409.1, on the reverse strand, counting down.
CAACACCCCGGCGCGCTCTTCATTGAGTTTCTGGTAATAGGACAAGGTCAGCATTTCGAATTCTTCCGCCGCGTATTCGTCAGCGGTATAGATGCGCCGGTCCGCCATCACCACCTCTTTTTGGAACACCGTGGAAACCCGGCGCAGGTTGAGCAAATCCACGGGCTTGCGCAACAGCGACGACAACGTGTTCTGCGTCTTGACGAGTTCCAGCGCGCCCAGCGTTTTCGCTTCTTGCGGGGGCAGCAGGATGGCGATGTCGATGTCGCTGTCCGGCCATTCGCCCTCGGTGCCATGGGAGCCGAACAGGTAGATCGCCTGCACATCGGGATAGGCTTCGAGCAACGCCGCAATGATGGCGGCGCTGTCGGTTGCGCGGCTGTCGCTCTGAACAGGCATGTTTACGCCTTGGACAACAATTTCAAGGCCTGGCGGATGCTATCCGACACATTCAAGTCCTGCGGCAACTGCTTGATCGCCCAGCCCGCCTCGCGTTCGTTGTAGCCCAGCGCGAGCAGCGCGTTGAGCGCATCGTTGCTGGCGGAATGGACTTCCGGCTTACCCAGCAGCGCAGCGGTGCCTTCGTGTGCGGGCAATTTGTCGCGCAATTCCAGCAGCAGGCGTTCGGCGGTTTTCTTGCCGACGCCGGGGATTTTGGTGAGCCGTCCGGCTTCCTGCGCGGCAACCGCGTGCGCCAGCTCGGTGACGGACAACCCGCTGAGGATGGACAACGCCAGCTTGGGGCCGACGCCGCTGATTTTCAGCAGGCGGCGGAAAGTCTCGCGCTCGTCGAGAGTGGCGAAGCCGTACAGCAGGTGCGCATCCTCGCGGACGATGAACTGGATGTGCAGCACGGTCGGTTCGCCCAGCGCCGGCAGGTTGTAGAAAGTGCTCATCGGCACGTCCACTTCGTAGCCCACCCCGCCCACGTCGAGCAACACCTGGGGGGGCTGTTTTTCCTGCAAGATGCCGCTCAGCCTGCCGATCATTTCACCAATCTCCCGTTCTTCATCTTGAAACCCGCCGTCGCCAGCTTGCCCAAGCCCTGCCCGCCGTGGGCATGGCAGATCGCGCACGCCAGCGCATCGGCGGCATCGGCCTGGGGGTCGCCGTCGAGATGCAGCAGCCGCTTCACCATTTCCTGCACTTGGTCCTTGTGGGCATGGCCGTTGCCGACCACTGCCTGCTTCACCTGCAATGCGGTATATTCCGCGACCGGCAAGCCTTTCAGCACCGCCGCGCAAATCGCCGCGCCGCGCGCCTGCCCCAGCAGCAGCGTGGATTTCGGGTTGACGTTGACGAACACCTGCTCCACCGCGCTTTGATCCGGCGAATAAGCGGCGACCACTTCCGCCAGCCCGTCCAGGATACATTTCAGGCGCGGCGCCAATTCTCCGTCGGGCGTGCGGATGCAACCGCTGGCGACATATTCCAGCCGCTGGCCAGCGACGTCGATAACGCCGAAGCCGGTTATCCGCAACCCGGGATCAATTCCCAATATTCGCATCGAATTGTGGCAAAATTAGGTATTCGCAATTATACCCGAAGGCGGGGCCTCCCCCGCACTCGCTCCCGATGACGCCTATCCACAACATCACCTTTTCCTTCAACGAAGCCGAAGACCGGGTTATTCTGCGCTGCACGCTGAAGGACAAATCGCTTATCGCCTTGCTGCTGACGCGCCGGCTGACCGGGCCGCTGCTGGAAAAACTGGCTAAAATGCTGTTGAAAACCAGCGAAATGGCGGCAGCCCTGCCCGCTAAATTGCAAGAGGAAGTCATCATGATGGAACATGCCCACGCAATGGCGCGCATTGCCGAGC
>CALMWM010000408.1 GCA_937873435.1 uncultured Gallionellaceae bacterium | reverse complement strand
CACTAATCATTCTCGGCGGCTGCCAGTCATTGCTGCCGCATGGAGAAACCTTAACCGAAGGTCAGTGGCAAACTTTCTGGGATGCCCAGCAAACCTTCGACCAGATCATTCCGCATAGCACCACCACGGATGACCTCATACGCCTGAAGCTCGACCCGAAATCTAACCCGAACATCACCTTGCTGAATTACTCCGATGTACTGCGCCGTTTTATTCCGAGTCCGGCGAGCAATGCCGCCGACCTCGATCCTGGCGTACAGGAATGTATTGCGGCAAAAACCGCTTGCATAGGATATGAAATCGACCAGCGTGTGGTAAAACGCAAACGTTACGGCAATTTTCTGTTGGATTTCCTGAATTTCAAACGCAAGGCCGACGTCGTCGGTTGGCGCTTCAATGGTGTCGTTCTGATAAAGGACAAAACGGTAGTCTACAAATTGACCGGAGGACAGCCGGCGATTCATGAATTCGAGGATAGTACTAACCCGCTTGGTCCTCTGCAGGGACTTGGCGAATCGAGGCTGATCCGCTAACAGGCATGAAACGCGCACAGCATCGCCGGACGACCGGCGGCTAAGAGCGAGACGTAAAAAACCCCGGCATGCCGGGGTTTTTTACGGTGATCCGCGACTGCTTACGCAGCCTGGATGTTCGCTGCTTGCTTGCCCTTGGGGCCAGTTGCCACATCGAACGTCACGCGCTGGTTTTCCTTCAGGGTCTTGAAACCACCGCCTTGAATCGCCGAGAAATGCGCGAACAAATCGTCGCCGCCATCATCGGGGGTAATGAATCCAAAGCCTTTAGCGTCGTTAAACCATTTTACAGTACCTGTTGCCATTGTATCTTCCTAAGTCTAGTTAAGTAACATGGGCGATTGTGCCCGGATCTATCGAATCAAGAAAACAAAGGACCAACGAAGGTACCGCAATTTGAAGCTTGAATTCCACAGACGGGCATAAGATTAACAGGATTTCTGGCAAAATCAAAATTTCTTTTACCTTTCTTCAAAGGCACTGCTTACGCTATCTTCCCTCTTTATCTACAAGCACAACACCCTACTGGAAAGCACACGGGATGCATGGATTACTCTTGATGTTTTATGTGCACAGACCACCTCCCTTGGAGCCCTTGTTTCATCGACTATGGCGACCCAGTAAATCTCCGCGTGGTGAACAGCCGCAGGATAAATCACATACACCACCCAGCGCTTGGTAAAATGGCGGTTTTATGAAACATAGGTAACTATTATGTCCGCATTGACCAAAATCCAAATCGACGAGCTACAAACACAGTTGCGCAACCGCCAAGCCAAGCTCCTGGAAGAAATCCGCGACAAACTGGCGCGTTCCGGCGACCAGCATTACATCGACCTGTCCGGGCGCGTCACCGACCTGGGGGACGAATCGGTAGCCGACATGCTGGCAGACCTGGAAGCCGCTCAAGTAGACCGCCAAATCAACGAAGTGCGCGACATCGAAGCCGCCCAGGCGCGCATCAAAACGGGCGAATATGGCGTGTGTATCGATTGCAGCGAAAACATCGCCTTCAATCGCCTGCAAGCCTACCCCAGCGCCAAACGTTGCATCCGCTGCCAGGAACAGCGCGAAAAACAATATGCTGGCGAAGGTCAGCACTCCCTCTGAAAGTTATATGCCGCTCATTACCCTCGAAAAAGTCTCCCTCGCCTACGGCCATGTTCCTTTATTGGATGCCGCCGATTTACTGCTAGACAGCGGAGAACGCGTCGGCCTGATCGGCCGCAACGGCGCCGGCAAATCCAGCCTGCTCAAGATCATCGCAGGAGAAGCGCAGCCCGACGACGGCAGAGTATGGCGCGCCCCTAACCTGAAACTCGGCTACGTGCCGCAAGAACCAGCGTTGGACCCTACGCATACGGTATTCGAAGCGGTATCGCAAGGACTGGGAAACTTACGCCAGCTATTGCTCGACTATCACGCCGTCAGCCATGACATCGCCCTGCCGAACGCAGACACCGAAGCCCTGCTCGAACGGATGATGAGCTTGCAGCACGATCTCGAAGCTCAGAACGGCTGGAGCGTGCAAGGCCGTGTTGAAGCCGTGATGACCCGTCTGGCTTTGCCGGAAGACAAGAAAATCGCCGAACTGTCAGGCGGCTGGAAAAAACGCGTAGCCCTAGCACGTGCGCTGGTGGCCGAACCGGATGTACTGGTGCTGGACGAGCCGACCAACCACCTCGACTTCGCCGCCAT
>CALMWM010000407.1 GCA_937873435.1 uncultured Gallionellaceae bacterium | reverse complement strand
GGCTGACCGCGATCATGGGACTGGAAGGACGCACCAGAAGACGAATCGCGTTACATGCGATCAGACGAGCTCGGAGGCTAGGAAGCGGATTCAACTCCAACAGAAATGACATGGGTTGTCAATATTCCGATCGCGGTGGTTTGGCCTATATCACGTGATTCAGATATGGCCGTCTCAAGCTCGGCCAGTGCGGTCATTGAGGTTCTGAGCCGCCAATGTCTGCAATGGATAAGTCACCGGTCGTCAGTGAGGATAGACAAACGACCTTATAAACATATAGATTCGCTGTGTCTGCTTGGAGGGAATCTGTGCTAACTATCGGGATTAGAGCTGCACCCAAGGCAGTCACCTTTGTCGTTTACGACGCGGACGAAGTGGGCGTACTGAACGTGGAAGACATCCGCATACCGCTCGCGTTCCACACCCCCGATGCACTTAAGTTCATCCGCAATAACTTGCTAGACATTCTGCGCGAGTACGGCATCGAACGCGCGGGCATTCGCGTGACTGAGCCGAATGCCCAGTCGCCCAACATCACGAGAATTCAGATCGAGGGGGTTGTGCAAGAGGCATTTGCCAGCAGCCTTCTTAAGTCGTACTACGTTGGGCAGATTTCGACCATCTCGGCACAGCTTGGCATTGCACGTGCTGACTTCAAGCGGTACGTCGATGGACAGCTCGACTGGCCGATAGAAAATTGGGCCAGCCTGAGCAAGGAACAGCGTGAAGCCTTGCTTTGCGCAATTGGAGCCAGCCTTGCTTAAGCCGTACAGCAAAGCAGAGATTTCATTTGATCTTCGTCAGGAGATCGGGCAGGAAGGGGCGAACTCCAATACGTATGTGGCTCACGACCATCAGTTGGATGCTGAGATCGTGATCAAGAAGATTCCGAAGAATTCGCTTGAGTCTGTAGACACATTCTTCGAGGAGTCGCGGATTTTATTCCTCAGCAGCCACCCGAATGTGGTCCAGGTCCACTATGCGTGCCAGGATGCCGACAGCATCTTCATTGCGATGCCATACTACCGGCGTGGCTCGCTAAATTCCTTGATCAACAGCCGCCATCTCACGGTCCGCGAGATCGTTGTACTCGGCTGCCAGATTGCTAGTGGGCTACACAACATTCACTCGAAGCGGCTCGTACACTTCGATATCAAGCCGGATAACGTGCTGTTGTCTGAGCGTGGCGAGGCATTGATTACCGACTTCGGACTTTCTCGCCGGCTGTCCTCCACGGGAACGGCCGGGCAAGACCGCATGTACTTCAAGATGCGGCCGCCAGAGGCATACGGAAGATCAGAGTTCTCTCGTGCCTTCGACATCTACCAATTCGGGCTCACTCTGTATCGCATGTGCAGTGGCAACGCATCTTTCGAAGAGCAGTTCGTTCGGTTCGGTACCTCGCCGAGCAACTTTGACCGAGACGGATTCAAGTTTGCGGTTAGAAATGGGCGGTTTCCCGACCGGGACGCCTTCGAAGACCATATCCCCGACCGGATCCGTCGACTGGTGCGGAAATGCTTGATGCCAGACCCCGCTGATCGGTTCCAGGCTGCTATCGACGTTTCCAATGAATTGGCCCAGGTCGAGGATCGCTTGGATTGGCAGTTCGAAAGGCGAGGAACAACGCGTGTGTGGACACGATCTGAGGGGAGTAAGAACTACCGACTCACGGTGGACGCCAACGGCACATCTCTCGCCGAGAAGACGACTGAGTCGGGCCGCACCTCGCGGATATCCAGCTACTGCAAGACCGGAATCACTAGTCGCGAGATCCGACGTTTCCTGGGAGAAACCTGATGCCTTCGAAGATTAAGAACGATTCATCGCGATATCTAACTCGTGCAGCATTGGCTGGCACCTTCTCTGACCCGAAGGGAAACAAGTCGCCCCAATCAACCGAGAGCGAGCGAGCCGCTGCAGAGCAGCGTGACGTTAAGGGAATACTTGATCGTCGGTGGTACATCCAGCTCCCACCCAAGCGCTGAAAGGCGTTTCATCCCCGTTGAAACGAAGGAGTCACTTGCTCCTAATGCCAAACCGCGCGGTGTGGCGACGACGTAATGAGGGAACACGCTCCATGACGAGGGTGCTCGCCGAAACCCTGAATTTATTCGAAGCTGGCAGTCTCTGATCGCTCCCTCTCCATGTTACGGTGCATCTGCGCAGCAGCTTCAAACTGAAGGGCCTTGTATCAGGATAGCTAGCTTGGGTCGTCGAACAGGCACTTTAGTCCTTGCCAACCAAGAGGTGGTTCATAGATAAGTCCATTGGTGTCCGTGGTTACCGGCCCCTGCGCTGCCTCCGCAGAGGTGAAGACCGAAGAATGTTCTTCCGCAAACCACCTTAGAGACTGGAACTCGCATGCCACACGATGGAATAGTTGCTCGCTGATACGGAAGACCCCCTTCATCAGGTCACTGGGGTCAACGCAAATTTGCAATGCGTAATAGCCGTCCATCAGCACTGTCGCGTGTATGCCGTTCGCCTTGAAATGGGATTTCAGAACAGCCATGTCGATGAGTACCGCTACATGGACGTCCCGCTGGATGAACGGAACAACGTTCTGCGTGCGCATTGAAAGCGTGAACGGATAGAGGGGTAGCCAGCTGGGCTCTGGTGTCAGCTGAACAAATAGCGTTGTTCGGCTAACGTGAACTGCCAACTGCTCATCGATTCTGTGCTGAGACTTCTCAAAGCACTCTTGAGTGAAAGAAAAATAGTGCAGTCCTGTCTCCGGGGAAAGAAGAGCAATGCCTTCTTGCTGAGCCCGAAGCATGCATTCGTTGATAGCTCCTTCGTAAGTGACCTCGGGGTGCTTAAGCTCTACGCGAATCGTATTCGGGGCCCCACGAAAATTCGGGGCGCCGTCATTTGCGTAAAAATCTGCGAGTACTTGAAGTTGCTCGATTTGCCTGGCAACCCGAGCATTCCGGTTGGTCGAAGACTTCATCTCGATTGGCAATGGATCGGCACCTCCAAGTCCACATACATCCCCATGGCGAATGATGTTCGTTAGGTCCGACATAACGACTGGTACTCGCATCCGGATACCGATGCAAAGTACTTTGTATTCTTTACGAAATCCCGCCTTACCGGAGAGGAACCCAGCTTCCTCCTTGACGTTGTAATTCGAGTCGTAGAAGAGATGCTTCAGGCTGTATTTTGACTGGTAGACGGCTGCGATACCGTCGCCAAAGCAACGCCAAAGAAACAAGAGATGGCGCTCATCCTCAACGCGCTGATCGAGCTCCTTGACTAGCGTCTTCAACGTTCTTGCCTTGTCCTGCGGCAGACGCTCACGGGCTTTGACCCGCATGAGCCGCTGCCTTGCTTGTTTTAAGCGAATGATTCGGCGCTCGCCACGGATCAAGACACGGATAAGCATACGTTGCAGTTCATGCACAACGTCAAGCCGGTCAGGGTCATCTTTGATAATGGCCAACAACGCAGCAGCTTGAGCTAACCGAGTTGTCTCTCTGACATATCTTGTCATTCGTACCCTCCCGTTAAGCGTTGCACCAGTCGCCCTAGTGTAGCCACGGGCTATCGCTCCTATCTTTGACGGGCCATGCCATGTATAAGAGTGGCGAGTGGGCCATCTTCGTCCTTCACAAATTTCTCTTGATCGTAGTCATGTTGCAGCTTCGGCATGCCAGCCATTCGGTATTCTAGGGAGATGACTTCTTGCACTCCTTCGCTGCCTTCCAATATCTCAAAAGCATCGCTTGAAAAGCATGTAAGGTTGGTACCTGCGCCGACACTGCTTCTAAATGTCAACCCTTCGAAACCCTCAGCGCGCAAAGCGTCCGAAAAAAGTTGTGTTATCGCATATAGCGCGCGGTGCTCCGGCTGCACAGGCAGGTTGAGAACGTCTGCAATTGAGAGAATCATCCGCAGATCCTCCAAACGGCTATCACTTAGGAAGTTGCGAATGTCGTGATTGGCAAAATTGGCCACCTTTAAATTGCGCTTAAGTCGGAATCTGGCTGTCGAGACTAAGTGACCAGGATGGGGCCGTAATTCTGCGACAGCAGTATGCGTGTCGGACGCTAGATAGAGGATGGACACCCGAGCCCTGTTGAAGCGCCCCTCAGTTGCCAAGGTGAGCGGGGGACGATCGATATGCTTTCCTGAGTACGGCAAGTAACTGAAGTCTTGGCCCACTTGGAAGCAGGGGTTCTTCTTCCTAAGTCGTGCTTGAACTCCTACACGACCGCGGAAGAACTCTGTGCCTGCCGCAACCACTTGGGATATGTCGGCCCGTAGGGTCTGAACCAGTTTTCTGGCAGCAGGCTCTGTCTCGAAGCAGTTGCGTTCGAGTGCGTCCTTAACTACCTCTTCGACCTTCGGGTTCCTTCGGGCGCGCAGACCATCCAGAATGCCGCCGTCCCAGTACCCGCCCCCCAGTGCAATATCCTCCTCGGTCGCCGGATACCACCCAAGTTCTCCCTCCATCGCGAGGAACACTTCTTCAAAGTCGAGTTCAGAACAAGCTGCACTGAGGTTGAAGATGGCTTTGCTGGCGAACACCACGCTCTGAAGCGATTCCCCACCAACGTGGGTGTTGTAGTCCCACTCGGAAAAATTTAGTCGAACTAGTGCACGGAATATCCGCGTGACTCTATTGTCCGTAGCCGGAAGAGCACGCCCACCGGTTTGATGACAGAGTGGACACTTACCGACAGGGATGCCGCGCTCTTGCAATTCCAAGCGAAGCTCGTTTTCGGTGACGCAAAACTCGCACAAAATTGGTTCATTTAGCATTGGGCGATCTTATCCTCAACGTCTGCAACCTGCGCGACACCGGTCACTCAACTGAGATGATGCCAAGGGCAGCAAAGGTTTAGGTTTGTTCGATGTCTGCCCATGACTGAGAAGGGCTGCGCTGACCCACAAAGGTGTGCGGGCAGACGTTGAATAAACCTCGAAGGAGGAAACCGCGGGCGAAGGTGAAGGGGCCGGAATGGGCACCGACCTATGGCGATTTTATGCGGGTTCCTGTCATGGAGAGCGATGAGAACTGGTGTTGCCGGCGGCCGGCCTGACCAGAAGCCCCTTCCTGGATGGCGTTTCGCGAGGTGAGTTCCCGGGTAGTCCGGCCTGGACTCGGTGGCTTGGGCAGGTGGCGGCCACACCCGCGCCTCGGTGCCGGAATCCCGGCTGCCGATGACCAGGGCCTGAACGTGCCATGAGGGTACCGCCCGAGGATCGTCATGGCGGCGCCCGGATGGTTGGTCGGCGCGGGAAGACCTCGACGACTCGTAGGGTGGCGCCGCAGTACCGGCAGACAAAGGTGGGCGTGGGCGTCTTGTCGGTTTCCTCGCGGGTCGGCTCAGGCGAGGGCGCATGAAGCGCGAGACGCACCTTGGCCAGATGCTCCCGGCGGCTGGCATTGGCGAGCAGGCCGTAGTGGCGGATGCGATGGAAGCC
>CALMWM010000406.1 GCA_937873435.1 uncultured Gallionellaceae bacterium | reverse complement strand
CGGTAGCCCGAGCCGCGCACGGTCTGCACCAGGCGGTCGTGGCCGGTGGCTTCGAGCGCGCGGCGCAGGCGGCGGATATGCACGTCGACCGTGCGATCCTCGACGAAAACCTGGTTGCCCCACACTTGGTCGAGCAACTGGGTGCGGGAGTGGACGCGCTCCGGGTGGGTCATCAGGAAATGCAGGAGGCGGAATTCGGTCGGCCCCAATTCGAGCGGTGCGCCGTCGCCGTTGACCCGATGGCTCTCGGGATCGAGGCGCAGGCCGCCGGCTTCCACCGGGTCGTTGGTCATCTGCGGGGCGCGGCGGCGCAACACCGCCTTGATCCGGGCAACCAGTTCGCGTGGGCTGAAGGGCTTGGTGATGTAATCGTCGGCGCCGGTTTCCAGCCCGGTGACCTTGTCCTGCTCGTCTCCGCGCGCTGTCAGCATGATGATCGGCACTTCCTTGGTGTAGGTGTCGTTCTTCAGCTTGCGCGCCAGCATCACCCCGCTCATGCCGGGCAGCATCCAGTCGAGCAGGATCAGATCCGGCAGGGTGTTGCGCACGATGCCCAGCGCGTCTTCTGCATTGAGGGCGGGGATGGGGTGATGCCCGGCTTGGCGCAGGGTAAAGGCGACCAATTCCTGAATGGCCGGCTCATCTTCTACGACCAGGATTGTGGCGGACATTGTTCACTCCAGTAAATTCAAGTGTTTGCCATATTATGACGCGAATGTTGCAGATTCGTGACATTGTCGGCAGAAGAATATAATTCAAGATTATGAAATCTCTCACTTGGCTGGTATTGCTGTTGCTGATCTCTTCCGTTGTTTCGGCGCACGCTGGTGCGGAGCCGGAGATTACCGTGGGGGTGGTGCGTGACGGGGAAACGGTTACTGTCGATGCCGACATGCGGGTGCCGGTTACACCTCAGGAGGCGTGGGCGGTGTTGGCGGATTACGAGCATTTCGCCGATTTCGTACCCAACATGCAGGTCAGCCGGATTGCTTCCAAAGCGGGCGGGATGTTGCGCGTCGAGCAAAAGGGCCGGGCACGCTTCGGACTGTTGTCGTTTGCGTTCGACTCAGTGCGGGAAGTCGAACTGTCGCCTTACGATACCCTCAAAACGCACATGATCAAGGGCAACATGAAAAAGATGGAAACCCTCACCCGCCTTACCGCCGAGGGCAGCGGTACGCGCATCCACTATCACAACGAGGCGGTACCGGATTTCTGGCTGCCTCCGTTGATCGGAGCGGCGTTCATCCGTCATGAAGTGTCCGAGAGTTTCGGCGCGTTTATCCGGGAAATGCTGCGGCGCAGCGGTGAAAGCTCCGTGAAACACTGAGTGCTGCGTTACCGTAAAATGGAATCGTCCTATCTGCCACGCAGTTGCATTCATGGCTGCGAGTCGGCATATTTTTACCTTCCGCTACGTCAATTGATCAGTTGAAACCCCATGAGACCGACACGCCAGCGCCTAATTCGTTCACTGTTCGACGAATACATCAAGATGTACGCATCGCGCGATGATCGCCTGACCGCGCACTTCAGCGAGAATTTCAGCGGTTATACGGGTGGCGGCGATTTTCTCGTCAAAGACCGGGAAGAGTGGGTGAAAATCACCCGGCAGGACTTCGCCCAAGTGACCGGCCATATCCGCATCGAAATGCTGAACCTGGTGACGCAGGATCTGAGCGACGAAGTCGTGGCGGCCACTGCGCTTTTCCACATTCACCTGCCCATTCCCGAGCGCGTCCTGTCGCGGGAGGCGGTGCGCTTAACGCTGGTTTTCCGCCGCGAAAACGAAGATTGGAAGATAGTCCACGGCGGCATCTCCGTCCCGTATTACCTGGTTCGGGAAGGCGAGGTTTATCCGATCAAGGGCTTGTACGAGCACAATCACGAGCTTGAGATGATGCTCAAGGAGCGCACCTTGGCACTGGAAGAGGCCAATCGCAAACTGGATGCGCTGAACCGGGTGAGCTATCAGGTCCGCAAGTATCTTGAGAGTCGATTGGATGAGGACATCGACATGCAAACCATTGCGCAGGCACTAAATCAATCCATGCGTACTCTGGGACGGCGGCTTAAGCAAGAAGGCACGACCTTCCTGCAAATCAAGGATAAGCTGCGCCGAGATGTCGCAATGCAATTGCTGATTGAGAGCAAGAAATCGGTCGAAGCCATCGCTGCGCAGATCGGCTTCACGAGCGTGACGACTTTTCATCGGTCTTTCAAGAAATGGACGGGTACCACGCCGTTGGTATATCAACGAACGAGAGAGTAATCAAGCACTTGTCCGCGAATAGCGGCGCAGCGGATCGAAGCGCCGGCAAGGCGCTGCCCTACCACCCCAACCTCCCTGTTTTGCCAGGCCAGCGCCTTAAATAATTTTGGCGTGAATTGCGAATTTTTTGGCGAAATACGGCAACAACCGCGGGGAAATTTGGCGGAAAATTCTTTCCGTGACCTTACCTTATGTAGCCATCCCCAATAAATATAACCACCATGCTGGGCGGCATGGGCGAGGACGGGCTCATCTTCCTGAAGCATCGCGCTGGAGCGGCGCAGGGGTTCCGCGAGGAGTAACGCCATCAAAAAAACTCCCGGTTGGACCAAGACTTGGCCGGGAATCGAGGCAAGGGGCTAAATCATGAAAATTCAGACCATATCGAATTCGGGTGGCGCTGGTTATTCGCCTGGCGCGGCGGCTGCAGCCGAAGTCGTCAAGCCCGCGGTTGCGCCGGCAGCTGCATCCGTCGATGCGGTTCAAGCAAGCCCGGCGGCGCCGAAGCCGGATGAGGTGAGAGCATCGGTAGGCAGGATTAATCAAACCATACAGTCGCTTTCGCGCGATTTGGAATTTACCGTCGATGAAGACACCAAGGTGAATGTCGTCAAGGTGGTGGATACCAAAACGAAAGAGATTGTCCGGCAATTTCCGTCGGAAGAAGTGTTGGTGATTGCCAAGGCACTCGACAAGCTCCAAGGGTTGTTGCTTAGGGATAAAGCCTGACCAAGGGGAAGTCCGGCCCTTCTAGGGGCATGAGTGGTGGGGAGGTCAAATGCATGTCGTCAAAAATAGTGAAAAAGCCTGTTGCACCTGCGATCACTGGACCGGCATACGGGTGTCGGACACCGCTGGTTTCGTGTTTACTTTTGAAAATCTGGAAGGCTTTTGCCGCGGCGTCAAGCGCGAGGTGCATGGCGTCGAATTCGATATCGCATTGACGTTTCCCGACACCCGTTGCAATTCCTGGGGGCGATGGACTGAACTCGATTCGTGAAACTGAATTCTTGCGCATAGACCGCCTGGAAAAATCGGAATCCCCATTCATGCGGCAAGAATACCCGAGCCAAAGTGACGGTTTCGATTGGAAATGGCTGTCTGGGTCAGGCTGTTAAAGCGAACGAAATGCAGGTGGCGCCGGTTTTCTTACTGTTTTCTTACGTTGAATAGGTATAAACTTGATATAGAAGGTAAAAAAGCCAAAATAGGCTGATAAAAATCAATAATATAAAAAACAAGAAGGCCCTATGTCGAAACATGAAACTTTTTACGAGGTAATCCGCCAACGGGGGGTTACGCGCCGCGATTTCCTGGGTTTTTGTGCCGTCACCGCGACCATGCTGGGGCTAGGCCCCAAAGGGATCGCCACGGTGGCCCATGCGATGGAAACCAAGCCGCGCATCCCGGTATTGTGGCTGCACGGCCTGGAGTGCACCTGTTGCTCCGAGAGCTTCCTGCGCTCCGGCCATCCGATGGCGAGCGAGATCGTCACCAGCATG
>CALMWM010000405.1 GCA_937873435.1 uncultured Gallionellaceae bacterium | reverse complement strand
CTTCCGGCGTAACCGGCATTGTGCTTCAGCCAGGAATTCAGGATGCCGGTGCCGACCCAGGCGCCGTATTGCAGGTCGTTGAAACCCAGCGCATGGCCGATGAAGGGGCTGGTGAACATGGTCAGGATGCCGAAGCCGAGGATGGTGGCGATCGCATAAGCGACGTGGCTGGCCTTGGCCTCCACTGCCGGCGAAGTCGCCACCGCCGCCGAAACCCCGCAGATCGACAGCGCATTGGCTAACACCGCGGTCATCGAGCGGTCGAGTTTGAACACCTTGCCCAGCCACAGCACCATGACGATGGTAAGGATCACGAAACCACCGATCAGGAATATCGCCATCGCGCCCAGTTTGACGATGGCCTGCACGGTATACAGCGAGCCGAGCAGGATGATCCCGGTTTTGATCATCAGGCGCGAGAGTTTGAAGCCGTCGTTGAACACTTCGGGCATCTTGCCGCCGAACAGCACGTTGCGGTACAGCAGGCCGCAGATGATCCCAAGGAGGATGTAATTGAGATGTAACACTTTGACGAACCAGCCTTTTTGGCCGAGGATAATGGCACTGGTCATCCACGGTTCGACCCAGTTGCGGATCACCACCATGGTGACGATGATCAGGGCCAGACCGGGCATTGCGCTGGGGAGTTTCTGGAAAAAGCCGGGAGAACTGTTACTCATCGTTACTTCCTCCTAACAATTGATTTTATTTGACTTGTCGAAGGGGTTCGAGAACCCTTGTTTTACTGCGGTTATGTTTATAGCATAAAAGCGCAACAGCACAAACCAATTGTTTATATATGCTTTTTCTCATATTCCAACTTTGGGGATTTCCCTCTTAGCTGCGTCGGAAATCCTCCATGAAACCCGCCAGTTTTTCGACCGCGGGCAGCGTCAATCCATTGTAAATGGAAGCCCGGATGCCGCCGACGGAGCGATGGCCGGCCAGCCCGGAAAACCCTGCCGCCAGCGCCTCGGCGAGAAAGCGCCGTTCCATTTCCGGCGAGCGCAGATTGAACGCGACATTCATCGTAGAGCGATCCCGGGATTCGGCCCGGCCGCGATAAAAGCCGTCGCTGCTATCCAGCAATTTATACAGTAATTCTGCCTTGGCGCGATTTATCCGGGCCATGTTCGCGAGGCCACCGATTTCGCCGATCAACCAGCGCGTAACCAGCAAAACCACGTAGATCGCAAAAACCGGCGGGGTGTTGAAATTGGAATGCGCCTGGGCGTGGCTGCGGTAATCCAGGAAACCGGGGAGATTGTCCGGCACCTCAGCGAGCAGTTCATCGCGCACCAGCACCACGGTCACCCCGGACGGCCCCAGGTTTTTCTGGGCGTGGGCATAGATCAGGGAAAAGCGCTCGGCCTCGCAGGGCTTGGAAAGGAAGTCCGAAGACATGTCGCAGATGCGGGGAACGTCGTCCCGCCCCAGCACCCGCTGAAACTGGAGCCCCTCGACCGTTTCGTTGGATACGTAGTGGATGTAGGGTGCCTCCGGCGCGAAGGATAGCTCGTCGTCGCCGGGCAATCGCAGGAAGCCGCTTTCCGCGCCGCTCCAGACCACGCGAATCGGGCCTTGCCGGCTGGCATCGGCCACCGACTTGCCGCTCCAGTAGCCGGTGTGCAAATATTCCGCAGGATGCGCTTTCCCGTGCAGCAAGGACATCGGCACCATCGAAAACTGCTGGGTTGCCCCGCCCTGCAAAAACAGCACGTGGTAATTTTCGGAGAGTCCCAGCAGCTTGAGGATATTGTTTTCCAGTTCGGCGACGGCGGCGGCGAACCACTCGGAACGATGGCTGATGCCGAGGATGGACAGACCGACTTCGGGCACCTCGATGATCGCCTGCTGGACTTGCTGCAAGACGCTCTCCGGTAATACGCCGGGCCCGCCGGAAAAATTGGTGCGATTGCGTGGGTTCATCTTTTCAGGTCGCGTTCAGGCGGGCATCCCGGGGAGGCGCGCAGAAGTCCGGCGGAAAAGCAAATCTCGGAAGGCGTTTTTGACCTTGAGCATATGCATAGGCTTGTAGGGGAACAGCTGTTCCGGGTCCATCGCGTGGACGACCATCGCATGGTCGATTTCAAAAATCAGGAGTTGACCGTCCGGGGTTTCCGCGCAATCGATACACACGTAATCGAGCTGCGTGCGTTGGTAAATGGCATCCAGCGCCAAGCGGTGGCGTTGCGCGAAATCGTCGAAATGCGCCATGAAGGCGCCCTCTTCTTCGCGCTTTTGCGCATCCTCGTACATCCCGGCATTCACGTAATGGATCATCCAGTGCGATGAAACCGCCATGTGGCAAGCATAAGGCACCCCGTCGATCAGCGCGACCCGCATTTTGCGGAACAGCCCGTCCGCGCCGCTGTAATCGATGAACGGGGAAAGGAAATATTCTGTTTCATCGATCCGGGCAAGATAGGCGGCGATTTCCGCCGGGCTGTCGATCCTGGCCAACCCGCGCCCGGCATGTGAATCGACGGGACGGACAATCAGCGGGAAGTCGCAGCCGCCGAACAGTTCGGGGAGGCGGGCGGCACCGGCAGCGACCGCCTGCAATTCAAAGCGGGAAACGCGCAGGGTCGGTGGAATCAACAAGCCCGGCGCATCCTGCAACAAGCGGCTGGCAAGCGCGCGCCCCACCGTGGGGATATGCTGGGGCAGGTTGATCACCGGTTTCGGCCAGGCGGCCAGGGCTTTTTCCAGTACCGCAAGCAGTTCGCGGTTCTCGTCGGTTTCGCTCAGGGCCACGATCACCGCGTCGTGTTCGGGAATCGGCAATGCCAGGGGATTGCCGGGCGTAACGTAATAAAAATCCAGGTCGATATCGCTGTCCTCCAGCAAGCAATCGAGCGGCGTATTGGCGGCCAGGTCGCCCGCCGCCATCAGCATCAGCAGGCGCAACCTGGCGGGCTGACGGGAGGCGGGGAGATGGTAGACGCGCTTCATTTCCAGGGCTTGGCCCTGGATGGCCAAACCGACTTCGCGCTGTTCAAGGCACAGCATCACGGTGGAGAGGTTCATCCACAGGTTGGCATCGTCGGCACTCTGGCCGGCCTTGGCCAGCATTTCCTGTCCGACGGGCAGCAATTCGGTGCCGGCGATGCTCATGCGAAGGAAAGGGGCCAGCCCCAGGAAAGGCGTCGCGGCTGGAGTGTTGGCGCTAGAAGTCGGGTTCAATTGATTTCAGCAGTGTTGGACGGGGTGGTCATCATATCCCGGTTTTACGCAAAAAGCGCCGCGACTTTTTCGCGATTCGGCTGCACCACCACCCCCTTCTCGGTGATCAGCCCGCTCACCAGTTCCGCCGGTGTCACGTCGAACGCCGGGTTGCGGATCTTCACCCCCGGCGCCGCCCATTGGCAATCGCGGAAACCGGTGACCTCGGCGGCGGCGCGCTCCTCGATGGGAATCTCCGCGCCGCTGGCGAGATTCAGGTCGATGGTGGAAAGCGGGCAGGCGACGTAAAAGGGGATGTTATGGCGCCGCGCCAGCACCGCCACCATGTAGGTGCCGATCTTGTTGGCAACATCGCCGTTGGCGGCGACGCGGTCGGTGCCGACCACCACCGCATCCACTTCGCCGTGCGCCATCAAGTGGCCGGCCATGTTGTCGGTGATCAGCGTCAGCGGGATATTCTCCTGCACCATCTCCCAGGCAGTGAGGCGCGCGCCTTGCAGGAAGGGACGGGTTTCGTCGGCGATCACCGAGATTTTCTTGCCGGCTTCCACCCCCGAGCGGATCACCCCCAGCGCGGTGCCCCACCCCGCAGTCGCCAGCGCCCCGG
>CALMWM010000404.1 GCA_937873435.1 uncultured Gallionellaceae bacterium | reverse complement strand
TCGTCTTCGCCCAGCGTGCCGGTAGCCAGTTTGAGTTTGATCTGGCTGAGGAGGGTGTTGTAGCGCGCCTGCGACAGGTCACGTTTGGCGCTGTAAAGCTGTTGCTGGGCGTTGAGCACGTCCACGCTGGTGCGCACCCCGACCTCCTGGCCGATGCGGGTGGATTCCAACATGCTCTGGCTGGAAACCAACGCCTGTTCGAGCGCCTTGACCTGGGCGATGCCGCTGGTCACGCCGAGAAAGGCCTGGTTGCTTTGCAGCGCGGCCTGGCGGCGTGCCAGTTCCACATCGCGGCGCGCCTTGTCCTGGTTAGCCACCGCTTCGCGAACCCGCGAATTGACCAGTCCGCCCTGATACAGCGGCAGGTTGAATTGCAGGCCGATGCTTTGACTGGTGGTGGTTCCCGAGATCAGGTAACTGGAATTGCGGCTGTCGCCGTAGCTGGCGACGAGATCCAGAGTGGGTTGATGGCCGGCGCGATTCTTTTCGACTTCGAGATTGGCGATTTCCTGCAACGCGCGCTGAATCTGCAAGGGCAGGTTTTGCTGCTCCGCCGCATCCACCCATTTCGCCATGTCGTTGGGTTCGGGGTATTTCAGCGCCAGCTTGGTGGTCAGGGTCGCGAGCGAGCCGGGAATCCGCCCGATGATTTGCTGCAACGCGCGTTTCTTGATTTCCAGGTCGTTGATCGCGGCGATTTCCTGGGAAGTCGTCAGATCGAAGCGCGCCTGGGCCTCATGAGTGTCGGTGATGGTGGAGACGCCAACCTCGAAATTGCGCTTGGCCTGTTCCAGCTGCTCGCCGATGGCGGCTTTTTGCGCGCCGGAGAGTGTCACGTTGTCCTGCGCCAGCAGCACGTCGAAATAGGCCTGCGCCACGCGCATGATCAGGTCTTGCCTGGCGGCGACGAATTGCGCGTCGGTCACGCTAACCTGGCTTTTCGCCTGCTCGTACTGGGTGAAATTCTGTTTGCGGTACACCGGCTGGGTCAAGCTCAGGCTGTAACCCTCATTGGTGTACTGGCGGCTGGCAGTCGGGCTGGAGACGTCATTGTTGCTGATATTGGCGCTGAGGTTCACGCTGGGCAAGAGTTGCGACAACCCCTGCGGTAGCTTTTCCTTGCCGGCCTGATACGCGGCGCGCGCCGAGGCAAAAGCGGCATCCTGCTGTTGGGCCTCGCCGTAAACATCGAGCAGGTTTTCCGCGTGGGCGGAGGGAAATGCCGCCAGAACCAGAACAAACGGGAGCGCCAGAGGTAACCGCTTCATTGTAGGACTTCCTTCCACGAAAACTAAGGCGCCAAATTAGCACTGACCGACCGGTCAGTCAATCCGCGACGGCGACTCAGAATACGAAGTGTTCCGCTTGCTGCGCGTTTTTCAAGGCGGGCGTGCAGGTTTCGAACAGATCGTCGGTGCGCCAGTTGTCCTGGGTCAGCCGGGTTACCAGGCGGGCTTCCATCACCGGGCATTCGCCGACCACCGCGAACAGGCGTCCGCCGACTTTCAGGTGTTTGGTGAAGCTCTCCGGCAAAACCGGTAACGAGCCGGTGATTACCACCAGGTCGTAGTTTTCCAGGCCGTTGAAGCCGCGCGCTGCATCGGCGGTTTCCAGCGTAACGTTGTGGATACCGTGTTGCGCCAGCTTGTCCTTGGCGCTTGCGGTGAATTCCGCGACGATGTCCACGCTATGCACCGAACCCGCCAGGCTGGCCAGCAAGGCGGTCATGTAGCCGCTGCCGGTACCGATTTCGAGGATGCGGTCGCCGTTCCTGACGCGGGCCTCCTGCACGATGCGTGCTTCGAGCTTGGGCGACAACATGCTCTCGTCGTGACCGAGCGGGATTTCCATGTCGGCCAGCGCCAGCACGCGCCAGGCTTCCGGCACGAATTCCTCGCGGTGCAGCTTGAAGAGCAAATCGAGCACATTCTGATCCAGCACATCCCAGGGCCGGATTTGTTGCTCCACCATATTGAAACGCGCGTGTTCCATGTCCATTTTGTTCCCCATCGTATCTAATTTTAGCCTTGCAATTATTCCACATTTCCTTTACTTTCACACCCATTGCTAGGGGTCCGCTTCGTTTCCCGAAGTGGTGAGAAACACCCTTTGAACCTGACGCGGGCAATGCCGCCGTAGGGAAGCGCGATTGCTCCTTACGTTTTACTGTAAGGAGCACCTGATGAACGCCCATCCCGAATTCCTCAATACCACCGCCCAGGTCGACGAAGCGGCGGTCAAACCTTTCGCCAATTCGCGCAAAGTCTATGTGCAAGGCTCGCGCCCGGACATCCGGGTGCCGATGCGCGAAATCGCCTTGAGCGACACCCCGGCTGCGATGGGCGCGGAAACCAATCCGCCGATCTACGTATACGACACCTCTGGCCCCTACACTGACCCGGCGGTCAAGATCGACATCCGTCAGGGCTTGCCGGCGATCCGCAACCAGTGGATCGTCGACCGCAACGACACCGAGCCGCTGGCCCGCTTGTCCTCGCAATACGGGCAACAGCGCCTGGACGACGCCAACCTCTCCGAACTGCGCTTCAACCTGCACCGCACCCCGCGCCGCGCCATCGCCGGTATGAACGTATCGCAGATGCACTATGCGCGCAAAGGCATCGTCACCCCGGAAATGGAATTCGTCGCGATCCGCGAGAACCAGCGCCGCGACAACCTCTCCGAGCTGATGCTGAGCCAGCACCCGGGCGAGAGTTTCGGCGCCGCGATCCCCAAAGTGATCACCCCGGAATTCGTGCGCGACGAAATCGCCCGTGGCCGTGCCATCATCCCGGCCAACATCAACCACCCGGAGCTCGAACCGGCGATCATCGGACGCAACTTCCTCACCAAGATCAACGGCAACATCGGCAACTCGGCGCTGGCCTCCAGCATCAGCGAGGAAGTCGAGAAAATGGTGTGGGGCATTCGCTGGGGCGGCGACACCGTGATGGACTTGTCCACCGGCAAGAACATCCACGAAACCCGCGAATGGATCATCCGCAACTCGCCCGTCCCCATCGGCACCGTACCGATTTACCAGGCGCTGGAAAAAGTCGAAGGACGCGCCGAGGAACTTACCTGGGAAATCTTTCGCGACACCCTGATCGAGCAGGCCGAACAAGGCGTGGACTACTTCACCATCCACGCCGGGGTGCGCCTCGCCTATGTGCCGCTGACCGCCAAACGCATGACCGGCATCGTCTCGCGCGGCGGCGCGATTCTCGCCAAATGGTGCCTGGCGCACCACAAGGAAAATTTCCTGTACACCCATTTCGAAGAAACCTGCGAAATCATGAAAGCCTACGACGTGGCTTTCTCGCTGGGCGACGGCCTGCGCCCCGGCTCGCTCTACGACGCCAACGACGAAGCGCAATTCGCCGAACTCAAAACCCTCGGCGAACTCACCCACATCGCCTGGAAAAACGATGTCCAGACCATGATCGAAGGCCCCGGCCACGTGCCGATGCACATGATCAAGGAGAACATGGATCTCCAGCTTAAATACTGCGAAGAAGCCCCGTTTTACACCCTCGGCCCCTTGGTCACCGACATTGCCCCCGGCTACGACCACATCACCTCCGGCATCGGCGCCGCGATGATCGGCTGGTACGGCTGCGCGATGCTGTGCTACGTCACACCGAAAGAGCACCTCGGCCTGCCCGACAAGCAGGACGTGCGCGAAGGCATCATTACCTACAAGATCGCCGCCCACGCCGCCGATCTCGCCAAGGGCCACCCCGGTGCGCAGATCCGCGACAACGCGATGTCCAAGGCGCGTTTCGAATTCCGCTGGGAAGACCAGTTCAACCTCGGCCTCGACCCCGACAAGGCGCGCGAGTTCCACGACGAAACCATGCCCAAGGATGCCGGCAAGGTCGCCCACTTCTGCTCGATGTGCGGCCCGAAATTCTGCTCGATGAAAATCTCCCAGGACGTGCGCGACTACGCCGACAGCCAAGGTGTTTCGGAAGACGAAGCGCTGCAAAAAGGGATGCAGGAAAAGTCGGCGGAATTCGTCGAAAGCGGGGCGCAGGTTTACCGCAAGGCTTAACCAAAGCCACTTTCAATCGGAATATATTCAGGCTACCATTCGCGCATGACACAACCGGCCAACAAGAGAGCGTCCATTTTCGACATACCCACATATCCCGCGAGCGAAGCCGCGCGCATCCTCAATCTATCCGCAAATACCGTCAGAGCATGGTGTTTCGGGCAAAACTATCGCTCGACAACTGGTGCGCCCAAGCGGTTTCAACCCGTTATCCAGCCAGCCGATGAAAAGAAACGGCTGCTTTCTTTCGTTAATTTGTGCGAGCTGCATGTACTCGCCACAATCCGCCGGCATCACCGCGTCGCGCTGCCAAAAATCCGGGAAAGCATGAGCTATCTGCGGCAAAGGCTCGGCGCCGCTGCGCCGCTGGTTGACCGCGAGTTTTTGACTAATGGCG
>CALMWM010000403.1 GCA_937873435.1 uncultured Gallionellaceae bacterium | reverse complement strand
GCTTCTCCTCGACCGCGAGGTCGAGCACGTCGCCCTCAAACGAAATGCCTTCCTCGAAGAGCAGGTCGAATTCGGCTTGCTTGTGCGGCGCGGCCAATTTGTTCTTAACGATCTTCACGCGGACACGGTTGCCGATGTCCTGGTCGCGTTCCTTGATGCTCGCAATGCGGCGCACGTCAAAACGCATGCTCGCATAGAACTTCAGCGCGCGGCCGCCCGTGGTGGTTTCGGGATTGCCGAACATGACGCCGATCTTATCGCGGATCTGGTTGATGAAGATGACGAGCGTGCGCGACCGGCTGATGGCCGCCGTGAGCTTGCGCAGCGCCTGAGACATCAGGCGGGCTTGCAGGCCCATGTGCGAATCGCCCATCTCGCCTTCGATTTCCGCCTTGGGCGTGAGCGCCGCGACCGAGTCGATCACCACGATGTCCACGCTGCCGGAACGCACCAGCATGTCGGCGATTTCCAGCGCCTGTTCGCCGGTATCGGGCTGGGAAATCAGCAGGTCGGAAACCTGTACGCCGAGCTTTTGCGCGTATTGCGGGTCGAGCGCGTGTTCCGCGTCGATGAATGCGGCGGTACCGCCGAGCTTCTGCATTTCGGCAATCACTTGCAGGGTCAGCGTGGTCTTGCCTGAGGATTCCGGCCCGAAAATTTCCACCACCCGCCCGCGCGGCAGACCACCAACACCCAGCGCGATGTCCAGTCCCAGCGAACCGGTGGACACCACCTGGATGTCCTTGACCACGTCGCTATCGCCTAGGCGCATGATGGAACCCTTGCCGAACTGCTTTTCGATCTGCGAAAGTGCTGCGGCGAGCGCCTTGCTTTTGTTGTCGTCCATGGTTATTTCCTTGAGAGATAATGCCGATTATGGTTGCCTGTAGGGGATCGCCACATGCCTAAACAGTTTTTTCCAAATAATTAGGCGCTCATCCAAGCGCCTTAATGACGGTTTTTCCAATAATCTGGCTGGCGCCGCAAGTGCATTACCGCCAGCACAGATATCCGCCCCTTTTCGATGCCATATATAATCCCATAGGGGAAACGGTTCGTCAGGCAACGCCGGACACCGTCAGCCAATGCCGGCCAAGCCAAGCCAAGCCAAGGGATGATCGCAAATGTCTTGAAGCGCGCTCAACACCTCCAGGGAAAAATCCTGCCCTACCCCTGTTTCTGTCGCCTCGTAATATTCAATCGCTTCGAAAAACTCCACTTCTGCATCAGGGTGGAAAACGAAGTTCACGCCGGAAATCGCCTTTGAAGGCGCGAAAGTACCGCCTCGCCAGGAACCGCAGCGACTTCGCCTGAGCGCAATTCTTCCAAGCGCCGCTGGGCAATGCCAGTCCACTGCTTGTCGATGGCCGTATCCTGCCGATTGAGAAAACGTAGCAAGGTATCTACCACCACAGCGAGTTCCTCGGCTGGCAACTCTTCAGCCTCATGAATAATTTCGTTGGTGCTTAACATACCCATCCTTTTGCGCTATCCAGTGGCGGATTATGTCATATCTAACGATCATGGCAAGCCGTTGAAACATCGGCTCGCCATGACCGCCCCTCACCCCGACCCTCTCCCGTCTGCGGGAGCACCCGCAAGGAGTGTCACCGCCGGGATTGGCGGAAAAGCCGCTCAATCCGGCGAGAAGGGGGGCGAAGGCTCGCGACGCGAGTTTCAACTTATAGCAGCGCTAAAACACCTTCCAGCGCCATCGTCACGGCTTGATGCCGCACATCCCTGCGATCGCCGGGAAACAGGTATTTTTCGCTATGCAGCGCGCCGTTTTGGGTGGCCCAGGCGAAGCACACCGTGCCGACCGGCTTGTCGGGCGTACCGCCGGTCGGGCCGGCGATACCGCTGACCGCCACAGCCACCTCCGCATGGCTGCGGCTTAGCGCGCCCAGTGCCATTTCGCGCACCGTCTCTTCACTTACCGCCCCGTTGGCAGCCAGGGTTTCCGCGGACACGCCGAGCATTTCCTGTTTGGCGAGGTTGGTATAGGTGATGAAGCCGCGGTCGTACCATTGCGAACTGCCGGAAATCGCCGTCACCGCCTCGCCGACCCAGCCGCCGGTGCAGGACTCGGCGCTGGCAAGCATCCAGCCGCGCGCTTTCAGGGCATCGCCGACGCGGGCTGCCAATTCGTCGAGAGAGTCATCCATGGAAGATCGCCTTCAAACAAATAATCGCGTAAATCGCCGCCAGCAAATCGTCGAACATCACGCCGAAACCGTTTTTCAGGCGCCGGTCGCACCAGCGGATCGGAAACGGCTTCCAGATGTCGAACAAGCGGAACAGCAGGAAGGCGGCGGCGAAGCCGAGCAGGCTGTGCGGCGCGAAATACAGTACCAGCAGCATCGCGACGATCTCGTCCCAAACGATGGCGCCGTGATCTGGCACCCCCAGCGCCTTGCCGGCAGCATCGCAGAAACCGATCCCGGCGACGAACAGGAACGCCACGATGGACAGGTAAATCCAGCCGTGCACTCCCGCCAGCAACCAGTACACAGGAAACGCCGCGAGCGTGCCGAAGGTTCCCGGCGCGACCGGCGCCAAGCCGCTGCCGAAGCCGAACGCCAGCCAATGCGCGGGACTGCTGTAGACCAGGCGCCAGTCAGGCGAAGTGGTCGAAACCGGTTTTTCCAATTGGCATCTCCTTGCCTGATTCATCGTACAAACGCAATCCGCTGCCCGGGCATATCGACCCGATACGCGTCAGCGGCACGCCCAGGCGCTGCCCGATTGCCACGATCTCTCCGTGCCGCGCCGCCGGGGCGGTGAAGCACAATTCGTAATCGTCACCGCCCGCCAGCAAGCAGCCGCGCGCGGTTTCGCCGGGCAACTGGCGGCGCAGCGTTGCAGAAGCCGGCAACGCTGCGAATTCGACCTCCGCCGCCACCCCGGAGCATTCGAGGATATGCCCCAGATCGGCCAGCAGCCCGTCGGAAATATCAATCGCGCTGTGGGCGTAACCCAGCAGCGCCTCGCCCAAGGCCACCCGCGGGGTCGGGTCGTGCAGCGCGGACAGACTGCGCGCCGCATCCTCTTCGCTCAACTTCAAACGCCCCTGCAAACCGGCCAGAGCCAAGGCGGCATCGCCCAACGTCCCCGAAACCCAAATCTCGTCTCCGGCGCGCGCGCCGCTGCGGCGCAAGGCCATGCCAGCCGGCACCTCGCCCATGATGGTCACGCTGAGATTGAGCGGGCCGCCGGTGGTATCGCCGCCGACCAGATCGACGCTGAAAAGCTCCGCCATTTCGAAGAACCCGGCGGCAAAAGCGCCTATCCAGGCCTCGTCGGCCTGCGGCAGCGCCAGCGACAAGGTCGCCCAGCGCGGCGTGGCGCCCATCGCGGCCATATCGGAAAGATTCACCGCCAGCGCCTTGCGCCCCAACAGGCGCGGATCGGCGTCGGGAAGAAAGTGCCTCCCCGCGACCAGCATGTCGCTGGAAACCGCCAGCATCATGCCCGGCGTAAGCGCCATCAGCGCGGCATCGTCGCCGACGCCCAGCGTGGTATGCGTGGTGGAACGGGTAAAAAAGCGGCGGATCAAATCGAATTCGGAAAGCATGACAATATCCTAACATAGCGTGTTAAAGTCGGCGTCACAAATGCCGATATACCCTCGCATGGACAACGATCCGCAACTCGAAAACCAGCAACTGCGCCACCAATTGCAATCGCTGCTGGCCGAAGCGCGCCATAACGAAGAAAAAATGCACCGCTTCGACCGGCTCGAACGCCGCCTGATCGGCACTCGTTCGCTATCGGAATTGATCCACACCCTGCTGCAGGAATACAAGGCCGTCTTCGATCTCGACGCGGTGACGCTGGCGCTGACCGACCCGGAATATGAAAGCGCGCGCATCCTCGAAGCGGAAAGCAAAGACAGCTCCAAAACCGCCGGACTAATCTTGCTGGAAAGCCCGGCCACCCTGGAAACACTGTACAACGGCAGCACCGCCCCCTTCCTCGGCGCCTACGACTCGGCGCGCCATGCCGATTTGCTCAAGCCGGCATCCTGCGGCGTCGCCTCGGTGGCCTTGCTGCCCCTGATGCGCCAGGGCGAACTGATCGGCAGCCTGAATCTTGGCAGTTGTAAAGAAGGACGCTTTACCGGCGACAGCGGCACCGCCTTTCTCGAACGTCTCGCCGCCATCGTCGCGATCTGCCTGGAAAACGCCCTCAACCACGAACGCCTGAAACTGGTCGGCCTGACCGACCCGCTCACCGGCATCAACAACCGGCGCTACTTCGACCACCGCTGCCTGGAAGAAATCATCCACGCCCGCCGCCACGGCGTGCCGCTGGCCTGCATGTTCCTCGACGTGGACAAATTCAAGCGCGTCAACGACACCCTCGGCCACCAGGCCGGCGACGAAGTGCTGCGCCGTGTCGCCGCGCTGATCCGCTCCCAGCTGCGCGCCAGCGACATCATCGCGCGCT
>CALMWM010000402.1 GCA_937873435.1 uncultured Gallionellaceae bacterium | reverse complement strand
GACCGTCGCTTCGATATTGACCACCACGCCTTTTTTCAAGCCGCGCGACGGATGCTGGCCGATCCCGATGATTTCGAGGCGTCCTTCCGGCAAAATTTCCGCCACCACCGCGACGATCTTCGAGGTGCCGATGTCCAGCCCGACGATCATGTTCTTGTTTTCCCTGGCCTTAGCCATTCTTCGCTCCTTGCCTGTTGGTACTTGTCGCCTTGCGTGCCGCCAGTTCCGGGTAGCGCACCGCGAACCCGTTGGGATAGCGCAGATCGACGTAATTCACTGTTTGTGGCAGCTTCGCCACCGTTCTTTCGTATACCCCGGCAAACTTTGCCAGACGTTGCCTTACCTCTTCCCGCCCCAGCTCCAGGTTAAGACCGCCCTTCAAACGCACTTCCCACGAACGGCGCGGACTCAGTACGACCTGCACCGGTGTAAGTTTCAGCGAACCCAGCGTGGTTTTGAAATAATCATATTGCTCGGCGATGTCCTTGGCGCTTTCCGGCGTCGGCCCGATGAATTCAGGCATATCCTTGTCTGATGCCGCCTGAAACACCTCGCCGTAGGTATTCACCAATCCGATCCCGCCCCAGCGCGCCAGCGCCTGATGTTCTTCAAGCACGACTTCGAGACGGTCCGGCCAACGTCGTCTGACATTGACGTTGCGCACCCACGGCAACTTCTCGAAGGCATTGCGTATCTGCTTGATGTCCAAAGTAAAAAAATTCCCCTTCATTTCCTGTTGCACGATCAGCTTCACCTGGTCGCGGTTTACATGGCTCAGCTGTCCGTTTACGTCGATCTTGCGCAGCGGGAACACCGGCAAGTGAATCAACAAAAACAGTACGGCATACATCATCAGCACTGCCGCCAACGCATACAGCAGGTTGGCGAGCCAAAGCATCATTTGCGGCTTATCCCACACTGTTCAGTACCGCCTCCCGCATCGCGGGCTCTTCATCTCTACCTGGCTCACGCCAGCTCCAGGATCTTGACCACCAGTTCTTCGAAACTCAGCCCAGCCGCGCGCGCCGCCATTGGCACCAGACTGTGGTCGGTCATCCCTGGAGCAGTGTTGATCTCCAGAAAATGGGGGTTGCCTGCTTCGTCCATCAGAAAATCCACACGCCCCCAGCCGCAGCAGCCGATCGCCGCGAAGGCCTGGCGTGCCTGTTCCTGAATGATCCTCTCCTGCTCCGGCGGCAAGCCGCACGGACAGAGGTAACGCGTGTCGTCGCGCAGGTATTTCGCCTCGTAATCATAAAACTCGCCGGCTGGCTCGATCTTGATGATCGGGAACACCCGCTCCCCTACTATGGCCACGGTGTATTCGCCGCCACCGATACACGACTCGGCGAGCACCAGCGAATCGAATTTCGCCGCCTCGTCGTAGGCGGCGTGCAAGCCACCTTCCATCTTGACCTTGCTGGTGCCGATACTGGAGCCCTCGCGCGCCGGCTTGACGAACAGCGGCAGTCCCAGACGCTGTTCGATCGCCGCGAAATCGCTGCTCTTGTCGAGCATTGCGTAATTCGGCACAGGCAAACCGACTGCCTGCCACAACAACTTGGTACGCCATTTGTCCATTGCCAGCGAAGAAGCCAGCACCCCGCTGCCGGTGTAGGGCATTCCCATCAATTCCAGTGCCCCCTGGATGGTGCCGTCCTCGCCGTAGCCGCCATGTAGCGCGATAAATACCCGCGCGAACCCCTGGCGCTTCAATTCGCTCAGATCCTGCTCGGAGGGATCGAACGGGTGTGCATCCACGCCATTGCGCTTGAGCGCCGCCAATACTGCGTTGCCGCTTTTCAGGGAAACCTCGCGTTCGGCGGAACTTCCCCCCAACAGCACCGCAACCTTGCCGAAATCCATTTTTTTTACATTTTCGTTCATGCAGCTTCCCCGATAATCCGCACTTCGCGCACCAACGCCACGCCATGCTTTTCCATCACCGTATCCTGCACCTTGGTGATCAGCGACTCGATGTCGCCAGCCGTGGCATTGCCAGTATTGACGATAAAGTTGGCGTGCTTCTGCGACACTTCGGCGCCGCCGACCCGCGTGCCTTTAAGTCCACTCGCTTCGATCAGGCGCGCCGCAAAGTCGCCCGGCGGATTGCGGAACACCGAACCGGCGTTGGGCAGGTTGAGCGGCTGGCTGGCGACCCGCTTTTCCAGCAACTCCTTGATCTTCACGCGCGACGCCGTGCCATCGCCCTTGGCGAAGCGCAACCAGGCCGCCACGAACCACTCTTCCGCACCACCCTTCAGCGCGGCATGACGGTAACCCAGCGAGTATTCCTGCGGCAGACGGCGGTGCAATTCGCCGTTGCGATCCACGGTCAACACTTCGGCCACCGCGCCCCAGGTTTCCGCGCCGTAGCAGCCGGCGTTCATCGCCAGCGCGCCGCCCACGGTGCCGGGGATGCCGGCCAGAAATTCGGCACCCTGCAAATTGTTCAAGGCGGCAAAACGCGCCACCTTAGGGCTGGCCACGCCGACCTCGGCATAAATCCCGGCGACCTGCGGATTGCTGCCGTTTTTTTCGTGCCACGGGCTGATCTGATTGAGCGCGCCGTGCAGCAGGATCACCGTGCCATGCACCCCACCGTCGCGCACCAGCAAATTGCTGCCGAGGCCGACGAAGTACACCGGTTCCGCCGCCGGCAGGCTTTGCAGGAAATTCGCCAGGTCGGCCATATCTGCCGGGATATAAGCGAATTCCGCAGCCCCGCCGACGCGCCAACTGGTATGACGGTTCATCGGTTCGTTCTTCAACATCGCACCGCGCAACGGCGCAGGCGCTACTGCCAATGCCATGTTCATGCTGTTCTCCTCTGTCTCTTCACCGTTCACGCCCCGCCCCGCCCCGTACCAATTGCCCCGGAATCTGTCCTATCGACCCTGCGCCCATGGTCAACACCACATCGCCATCGCGCACTACGTCGAGGATCGCCTGCGGCAAGTCCGCGACGTTTTCGACGAATATCGGTTCGACCTTGCCTTGCACCCGGATCGCGCGCGCCAACGCCCGTCCGTCCGCTGCCACGATGGGCGCCTCGCCCGCAGGGTAGACCTCGGTCAGCAACAACGCATCGACCGTGGACAATATCTTGGCGAAATCCTCGAACAAATCGCGGGTGCGCGTGTAGCGGTGCGGCTGGAACGCCAGCACTAGGCGCCGTCCGGGGAACGCGCCGCGTGCTGCTTCCAGAGTCGCCGCCATTTCCACCGGGTGGTGGCCGTAATCGTCGATTAATGTAAAGTGCCCTTCACCATCGCACCCTCTCCCGCTAGCGGGAGAGGGTTGATGAGAGGGCAATTCAGCAGGCGGGAGAGAGTTGGAGAGAGGGTGCATGGGCAACATGATTTCCCCATAGCGCTGAAACCGCCGCCCAACCCCGCGAAACTCCGCCAGCCCTTTGACGATGGCCTCATCCGCCGCACCAACTTCCATCGCCACGGCAATCGCCGAAAGCGCATTCAGCACATTGTGGTGGCCCGGCAAGTTCAAGGTCACGGCCAGATCGGGCAATCCGGCGCGCACCACCGTGAAGCTCATTTGCCCACCGCTGTGGCGGATGTCCGTCGCCCGCACCTGCGCCGTTTCGCTTACGCCGTAGGTCACCGTCGGCTTGCTGATGCGCGGCAGGATGGCACGCACATTGGCGTCGTCGACACACAGCACGGCCAGCCCGTAGAATGGCAGACGCTGGATGAAATCGACGAAGGCGCTTTTCAGCCGCTCGAAATCATGACCGTAGGTTTCCATGTGGTCGGCGTCGATATTGGTGACCACCGCCATCACCGGCGTCAGGTAGAGGAACGAGGCATCCGACTCGTCGGCCTCGGCCACCAGGAATTCGCCCTGGCCCAGGCGGGCGTTGGCGCCGGCGGCTTCCAGCCTGCCGCCGATCACGAAGGTCGGGTCCATCCCGGCCTCGCCGAGGATGCTGGCGATCAGGCTGGTGGTAGTGGTCTTGCCGTGCGTGCCGGCCACCGCGATGCCTTGGCGGAAACGCATCAGTTCCGCCAGCATCATCGCGCGCGGCACCACGGGGATATTCCGCTCGCGCGCCGCAGCGACTTCCGGGTTATCGGCTTTTACTGCGGTGGATACCACTACCACATCGGCATGATTCAGGTTTTCCGTCGCATGGCCCTGGATCACCCTGGCGCCGAGACTTTGCAAGCGGCGCGTGCTGGCGTTGTCGCCCAGGTCGGAACCGCTCACCTCGAATCCCAGGTTGAGCAATACCTCGGCAATGCCGCTCATCCCGACGCCGCCGATTCCGACAAAATGGACGTGTTTGACTTTGTGTTTCATCCTGCCAACTCCATGCAAATCTTCGCCACATCCGCCGTCGCATCCGGCTTCGCCAACTTACGCGCGGCTTGCGCCATCGCCAGCAACTTGTCGCGGGTGAACGATTTCAACAGCTCCGCCAGTTTCTCGGCGTTCAGTTCCGGTTGCGGCAGCAGCAGCGCCGCCGCGTTGTCGCTCAGGTAGCGCGCGTTATGCGTCTGGTGGTCGTCCACCGCGTGGGGATAGGGCACCAGCACGCTTGCCACGCCTGCCGCGGCGATCTCCGCCAGCGTCAGTGCACCGGCGCGACACACCATCAGGTCGCACCAGTCATACAACGACGCCATGTCGTCGATGAATGCACGGGTGTCCGCCACGACCCCGGCAGTTGCATAATTCGCACGCAGCGCTTCCAGCTGCTTGGTACCCGACTGGTGGATCACTTCGGGGCGTTGCGCTTCGGGCAACAATGCCAGCGCCTGCGGCAACGTTTCGTTGAGCACCATCGCGCCCAGGCTGCCGCCGACCACCAGTAAGCGCAGACGGCCACTGCGCCCGGCAAAACGTTGCTCGGGTGCAGGCAAGGCAGCGATGTCGGCGCGCACCGGGTTGCCCACGGTTTGTTCTTTCAGTTTGCCGCCGAAGGTCGCCGGGAATGCGGTCAGCACTTTGTCCGCAATCCGCGCCAGCACCCGGTTGGTCATCCCGGCGATGGAGTTCTGTTCGTGGATCACCAGCGGCCTGGCCAACAGCGCCGTCATCAACCCGCCGGGAAATGCCGTGAAGCCGCCCATCCCCAACACTACGTCGGGGCGCACCCGCAACAACACACCGATGCTCTGCGCGAACGCCAGCAGCAATTGCACCGGCAGGGTCACCAAACGCATAACCCCCTTGCCGCGCACTCCGCCGAAGCGCACGAACTCCATGCGGTAGCCTTTCTCAGGCACCAGCCGCGTTTCCATGCCGCCCGGCGTGCCCAGCCAGACGATGTCCCAGCCCTGCTCGCGCAATGCATCGGCCACTGCCAGCGCGGGGAACACGTGGCCGCCGGTGCCGCCTGCCATGATCAGGATGGTGCGGCTCATAGCGTGTAACCTTTCTGGACTTGTCGCGCTTCCCAATCCACCCGCAGCAGTACGCCGATCGCCGCGCAGTTGGCAACCACGCCGCTGCCGCCGAAAGACAGCAGCGGCAGGGTCAAGCCCTTGGTCGGCAGCACGCCCATATTCACGCCCATGTTGATAATCGACTGCACCCCCAGCCATACGCCGATGCCGTAAGCGACCAGTGCGGAAAAATAGCGGTCCAGGCCGGCCGACTGCTTGCCGATGGCAAAGGCGCGCAAGGTCAGCCAGGCGAACAGGGTCAACACCACGCTGACGCCGGCGAAACCCAGCTCCTCGGCGATCACTGCGAGCAGGAAGTCGGTATGCGCCTCGGGCAGGTAGAACAGTTTTTCCACGCTGCCGCCCAGTCCCACGCCGAACCATTCGCCGCGTCCGAAGGCGATCAATGCGTGGCTCAACTGGTAGCCCTTGCCGAACGGGTCGGCCCACGGGTCCATGAAACCAATGATGCGCTGCATCCGGTAGGGCGAAGTCCAGATCAGCAGCAGAAAGCCGACCACCAGCAGCACTACCAGCCCGGCCAGTTGCTTCCAGTGCAGACCGCCGAGGAACAACGCCGACATGGCAATCGCGGTGATCACCGCGAAGGCGCCGAAATCCGGCTCGCGCAACAGCAAGCCGCCGACCAGCAGCATCACCAGCAACATCGGCAGGAAGCCACGCTTGAAATCGTCCATGTAGGCCGCCTTGCGGACCGTGTAATCGGCGGCGTACATCACCGCGAACAACTTCATCAGTTCGGATGGCTGCAAATTCACCACGACCAGGGACAGCCAGCGCCGACTGCCGTTGACCTCGCGGCCGACCCCCGGAATCAGCACCAGCGCCAGCAGCAAGATGCCGAACATGAAAAGATAGGGCGCGGCTTCCTGCCAGGCTCGCAACGGGATCTGGAATACCGCGAAACCGGCGAGCATCGCCACCGCCAGATAAGCCGCATGGCGCACCAGGAAATAGGTTTCCTGGTGGCCGGTATGGCGGTCGCCCGCAGCGATCGCAATCGACGCCGAGTACACCATCACCAGCCCGAAGCCCAGCAGCAGGATGGTGATCCACAGCAGCGCGCGGTCGTAATCCGGGCGGGCATGGGGTGCGGCGAGGGGCGAGGTGGTGTAGCTCACGGCTGCCCTCCCCTAGCCAGACGCTGCACTGCGGCGATGAACACTTGCGCCCGGTGGGCGTAGTTCCTGAACATGTCCCAACTGGCGCAGGCTGGCGATAACAGCACCGCATCGCCGCTTTGCGCATAGCCGGCGGCCAGCGCCACGGCTTCCTCCAAAGTGCTTGCGCTGATCAGTGGCACGCCGCAACCTTCCAGTACCGTGCCGATCTTCGGCCCGTCGCGCCCGATCAATACCACCGCCCGCGCATGGCTCGCCACCGCCGCGCGCAACGGGCTGAAATCCTGTCCCTTGCCGTCGCCGCCGGCGAGCAGCACCACCTTGCCGGGCTTGCTGGAGAAGCCGGAAATCGCTGCCACGGTGGCACCGACGTTGGTACCCTTGGAATCGTCGTAGTATGTCGCGCCGCCGATCTCCGCGACGAACTCGACGCGGTGCGGCAAGCCTTTGAATTCGCGCAACGCGGCCAACAGCGGCGCCGGCGGCAGGCCCAGCGCTGCGCACAAAGCCAGTGCTGCCAATGCGTTGGCGGCATTGTGCAGACCGGCCAGAGGCAATTCGCCGGCCTTCATCAAATTTTCCGCGCCGTGAGCCAACCAAATCTCGCCGTCGACCTGGCGCAGCCCCCAATCGTCAGCCCCTTGCGCGGCATCCAGGCCGAAGGTGCTGATCTTGCGGCCAGCCAATGCCATGCCGGAACTGAGAGCATCTTCACGATTCAGCACCTGGACGCCGTCGCCCACGAAAATGCGTGCCTTGGCGGCGGCGTATTCAGCCATGCCGGGATAGCGGTCGAGATGGTCTTCGCTGACGTTGAGCACGGTTGCTGCATCCGGGTTCAGGCTTGCGGTGGTTTCCAGCTGGAAACTGGAGAGTTCCAGCACGTATACGTCGGGAGCAATCTTATTGCGCTCGGCCTCGCCAAGTGCATCCAGCACCGGCAGGCCGATGTTGCCCGCCACCACGGTGTTCAGACCGGCCTTGCGGCACATCGCCCCGACCATTTCGGTGACGGTGCTCTTACCGTTGGAACCGGTAATCGCGAGAACAGCAGTGTTGAGTGTTGAGTGTTGAGTGTTGAGTTGATGTAGCGCTTGCGCGAATAGTTCGACATCGCCCACTACCGGAATGCCGCGTTTTACTGCTTCTGCGACCAGCGGCTCGGCCAGCGGTACGCCGGGGCTGATCGCGATCAGCTGTGCCGCGTCAAAATCCAGCTGGCGGTAGGGGCCGCAAACCAGTATCGCATCCGGGACTTCGGTGCGCAGCTTGTCGACGTGCGGCGGCACGGCGCGGCTGTCGGCCACGCTCACCCGTGCGCCCTGCCGCGCCAGCCAGCGTGCCAGCGACAGGCCGGTATCGCCCAGCCCGAGCACCAACACCTGTTTATCCCGAAGCTCCAGTTTCATCTCAGTTTCAGCGTCGAAAGTCCGACCAGCACCAGCATCATGCTAATAATCCAGAAGCGAACTGTCAGGTTCTGGTGTCGGCCGCGCACCAGTGCGCTTAACGCTCGCTTTGCTCGCGTTAGCCTCCCCCCAACCTGCCAGTTGTTCGCTTCCACCATATTCACCTTAATTTCAAGGTGGACAATCCCACCAGTACCAGCATCATCGAAATGATCCAGAAGCGAACCACCACCTGGTTCTCCTTCCAGCCCTTCAATTCGTAGTGGTGATGCAGCGGCGCCATGCGGAAGATGCGTTTCCCGGTGAGCTTGAACGATGCCACCTGCAACATCACCGACAGCGTTTCGACCACGAACACCCCGCCCATCACGAACAGGACGATTTCCTGGCGCACGATCACCGCGACGATGCCGAGTGCCGCGCCCAGAGCCAGCGCACCGACGTCGCCCATGAACACTTCGGCGGGATAGGCGTTGAACCACAGGAAGCCCAGCCCCGCGCCCACCATCGCGGCGCAGAACACCGCCAATTCGCCGGCGCCAGGTATGTAGGGAATCCCCAGGTAGTGGGCGAATACCAAATGTCCGGTAACGTAAGCGAAGATTGCCAGTGCGCCGGCCACCATCACGGTCGGCATGATCGCCAGCCCGTCGAGACCGTCGGTCAGGTTGACGGCATTGCTGCTGCCGACGATAACTAGGTAGGTCAGCACCATGAAGCTGGCCGTGCCGAGCGGGATCGCGATCAACTTGAAGAAGGGAACAATCAACTCGGTCTGCGCCGGCACGCTCGCAACCGCAGCCAGGTAGCCGGCCACGCCGATGCCGATCAGCGACTGCCAGAAGAGCTTGGCCCTGGCCGACAACCCCTTGGGATTACGGTGTACCACCTTGCGGTAATCGTCGACCCAGCCGATAACGCCGAAGCCCAGCGTGGTGACCAGTACCACCCACACGTAGTGGTTTTGCAGGTCGGCCCACAGCAGGGTGGAAATCGCGATCGCTACCAGGATCAACGCGCCGCCCATGGTCGGGGTGCCGGCCTTGATCAAATGGGTCTGCGGACCATCGTCGCGCACCGCCTGGCCGATCTTGTAGGCGGTCAGCTTCTTGATCATCAGCGGGCCGACCATGAACGAGATCACCAGCGCGGTCAGCGTGGCCAACACCGCGCGCAGCGTGATGTAGCTGAACACATTGAAGGCGCGGACATCCTGTCCCAGCCAGTGAAACAGCGCTAGCAGCATGCTGCCTCCTTTTCCAGACTTTTCACCACGCGCTCCATCTTCATGAACCGCGACCCTTTGACCAGCACCGTGACTCCCGGCGCCAGCAGATTTTCGACTTCGTGCAGCAAGTCCTCGATGTATTCGAAGTGCCGCGCGCCGACGCCGAACCCGACGGCGGTTTCGCGGCTCAGTTCGCCGAGCACGAAGAGTTTTTCGATACCGGCCTGTTTGGCGTATTCACCGATCTCGCGGTGCAGGCGCGGCGCATCTATGCCCAATTCGCCCATGTCTCCCAGTACCAGCGCCCGGTTGCCCGGGTAGAGGGACAGCGTATCGATCGCGGCGCGCATCGAACCGGGATTGGCGTTGTAGCTGTCGTCGATCAATGTAGCGCCATGCAACGCCGATTTTGCCAGCAGGCGGCCCTTCACCGGCTGGAATCCTGCCAGCCCGCGGACGATGGCTGCCTCGTCGATACCGAGCGCCATTGCCGCAGCGATTGCCGCCAGTGCGTTGCGCACATTGTGTTCGCCCGGCGCTTGCAGGCTCACCGCGAACTTGCCGCGCGGCGTTACGACGCCCAACTCGCTGCCGCTCGGCGTCAGCTGGAACGTCGCGCTTACGTCGGCGCCGGGTTTGAGTCCGAAACTCAGCACCCGGCGCGCGCCGGCCAGTTCACGCCACATGCCGGCGTAGGCATCGTCGCCGTTGATGACCGCTGTCCCATCCGCGGCCAGCCCTTCGAAGATTTCACCCTTGGCGCGCGCTACCGCTTCGAGGCTACCCAGCCCCGCAAGGTGCGCCGCCTGGGCATTGTTGATCAGCGCCACGGCAGGTTTGGCCAGCCCGGACAGATAGGCGATTTCGTCGGGATGGTTCATGCCCATCTCGATCACCGCGTAACGGTGCGTAGCGCGCAGCTTGAGCAGCGTCAGAGGCAGGCCGATGTCGTTGTTGAAGTTGCCGGCAGTCGCCAGCACTGCGCCCTCGCCGGCTGCGGCGCGCAGGATCGCGTGAAGCATTTCCTTGACCGAGGTCTTGCCGCTGCTGCCGGTGATCGCCGCCAGCGCGACGTCATGGCGCAGGCGCCATTGCGCCGCCAACTGTCCCAGCGCCAGGCGGGTGTCTTTTACCAGCAGCAACGGAATTTCGCCCCAAGCCGGGTCGGCCTGGTCCACCAGCACGGCGGCAGCCCCCTGCGCCAGCGCCTGCGCGACGAAGTCGTGGCCGTCGAAGCGTTCGCCGCGCAGTGCGACGAACAGGTCGCCGCGCGCAATCGCCCGGCTGTCGGTGGTCACCGCTGCAAATTCGGCATCGGCGCCGCGCTGCTCGGCACCGATCAATTGCGCGGCGTTACTCAAGTTCAACATGGCGCATACTCCGTCAACAGGCGCGACGCCACTTCCACGTCGGAGAACGGCAAGCGCTTGCCGTCGATTTCCTGGTAATCCTCGTGTCCCTTGCCTGCCACCAGCACCACATCGCCCGGTGCAGCGCGGCGCAATGCCTCGGCGATCGCCAATGCGCGGTCTTCGATCACATGGCGGTTGGCATTCATCCCTGCGACGATTTCAGCGATGATCGTCTGCGGGTCTTCATGGCGCGGGTTGTCGCTGGTGACGATAACTTCGTCGGCCAGCCGCGACGCGACTTCCCCCATCAACGGGCGCTTGCCCTTGTCGCGCGCACCGCCGCAGCCGAAGACGCAGATCAGCTTCCCTGCGGAGACTTCGCGCAGGGTTTGCAATACTTTTTCCAGCGCATCGGGGGTGTGGGCATAGTCCACCACCACCAGTGGTTTTTTCTCGCCGCCAAGTTTTTGCAGGCGCCCGGCAACCGCTCCGACTTGCGCCAAAGCGCGCACTGCATCATCCAGTTCGACACCGCTGACCAGCAGCGCAGCCAGGGTTGCCAGCAGGTTTTGGGCATT
>CALMWM010000401.1 GCA_937873435.1 uncultured Gallionellaceae bacterium | reverse complement strand
CTCAGGATCGCCACGCCGTTGTAGGTTTTCTGGCCGCTGAACCAGGCCTGGTAGCTGGCGGCATTGATCTCGGCGAGCGGGAAATTGCCGTCCTCAAGCTTGGTTTCCTGCAGGCACAGCGCATCGGGCTGGTTGGCCGCCAGCCAATCCAGCACTTGGGGCAGGCGGACTTTCAGGGAATTGACGTTCCAGGTGGCAATCTTCATGTTTGTCTCTGTATTAGTGCTATCGCGGCTTCCATGCTTGCGATGAAGGTTTTTTCATCGAGCGGGCGGTAGAAGAAATAACCTTGAATATAGTCGCAGCCGTTGCTGCGCAACTCAGCGAGTTGTGCTTCATTCTCCACGCCTTCGGCCACCAGTTTCATCCCCAGCGCCCTGCCCAGGCCGATCACGGCACGAACGACGGTACGGTTTTCCTCGTTGCTTTCGATGCCGTCGATGAACGCCTTGTCGATCTTCAGCACGCTGACCGGCATCCGGGTCAATTGCGCCAACGAGGAGTATCCCGTGCCGAAGTCGTCGACCGCCACGCGCAAGCCAAGATTGGCCAATAGGCGTAGCACCCGCAGGTTGGTCTCGACATCCGCCATCAGCGAAGTTTCGGTGATTTCGATCAGGATGCGCGAGGCGTCTGCCCCGGTCTCGCGCAAAATGGTGGCGAAGTCATCCGCCAGATGCAGCTCGCTCAACTGCCGGGTGGAAACATTTACCGAAATGTAGGATGGCGCATTTTCTCCCCAGCGACGGCGCCAATCGACTTCGGCTTCGCAGCCCCGGCGGAACACCCACATCCCGATGGCCGAGATGGAACCCGTCGCCTCGGCAATCGGGATGAATACCGCCGGAGAAACCTCCCCGCCCGGCGGGTGCCAGCGCAACAGCAGTTCGGCGCCGATGATGCGCCCATCCTCCGCCGCGACGATAGGCTGGAAGCGCGGCGACAATTCGCCGTTCTGGATCGCCATGCGCAAGCCCTGGGTGACTGCCAGCCTCTGGCGCGCCTGATCTTGCAGGCTGTTGCTGAAAAACTGCCAGCCGTCGCGCCCCTTCAGTTTCACCGCATACATCGCGGTATCGGCGGAGCGCAGCAAGTCGTCCGCCGTGTGGGTGCTGCCGTGGCCGATCGCGATCCCGATGCTGGCCGTCACGAACAGCGAGGTGTTGCCGAATGGCGACGGCTGCCGCAGAGCGGCATTGATCCGCTCCGCAATGACCGAGATCGTGGCCGGTTGTTCGAGTTGCTCGCACAGCACTACGAATTCGTCGCCGGAAAGGCGGGCAACGGTATCGCCCGGGCGCACCTGTTCCATCAGCCGGGCGGCAACCGATTTGAGCAAGGCATCGCCGGCCTCGTGGCCGTAAGTGTCGTTCACCAATTTGAAGCCGTCGAGATCCACGAACAGCAGGGCAATGCTCAAGCCGCTGCGCAGCGAACGATCCAAGGCATTACTCAGCCGCTCGCGGATCAAAGCCCGGTTTGGCAGGCCGGTCAAGGTATCGTGCGTCGCCTGCCGCACCAGCTCTTCCTCGGCTTTTTTCCGTTCGCTGATGTCGCGCATGGTCGCCACCAGCATCCACGCACCGCCAGTACGCACCTTGGCGATCGAAGCTTCGAGCGGAAAGAACGAGCCGTCCTTGCGATAGCCCGTCACTTCTCCGCGCGATCCCATCCTGCGCTCGGTTACTTCCCCTTCGACAAAGCTGCGCAACAATTCGGCATGGCGCTGCCTGAAGTGGGGCGGCAGCAACAGGTTCACCGACATCCCGGTCAATTCTTTTTCCGTGTAGCCGAATAGCAGGCACGCGCTGGGGTTGGACTCTACGATGACGCCCGCCGCATCCGTCGCCAATATCGCCATATCGGCCAGCGAAAGGATCTGTTGCGCCGTGCCGATCTTGCGTATCGCATTGCTGACTTCCACCGCCAGGCGGGCAATCGTCTGCGGCGTCAGGGGCGATTCGTGGAGCTTGGTGCCTTGTGCCTGCTCGCGGTAACGTTCCGGGATCACCGGCACCATGCGCCCGAAGCGCTCGACTATCGTGAAGGTGCCGTTCGCATTGCAGCGCGACAGATAGCTATTTACATGGGCATGGTGGGTATCCGCATCCATCGCCACATCGCCTTGCGGCCCCAGCAAGCGGACATGTTCCAGCGCATCGACCAGCGCCTCCGCATCCGTGGTGCCTGCCGATTCCACCGCCTTGGCGAAGGCGTGCACGCACAAATAGGTTCCCTCGCCGAAATTGGATTGCATCCCGTTGCCGTGCGGCCAGATCCCGTTGACACCCGGCAAGCGGGCGAGGCGTTCGAGGTAGCGCTTGTTCTCCGGCGTATCCACCGACATGAAGTAAGTATTGCTGGAATAGAAACCCTCGCGCACCGCTGCGGGCAAACGGCTCACCATCACCTCGTCGTAATGCCCCATCACCACCGCCATGCGCTTTTTCAACCCCAGTTCGGTGAAATGGGTCAGCAGCGCGATCTGGTCGGAACCGGCAAAATACGGAACGAACACATCGGCACCGGAGTGGGCGACCTGTTCGAGCAAGGCGTCGATCTCGGCGGCGCTGGCGCCGATGGAAAGATATTCTTCCCCGACGATGTCACCGCCCAGGCTTTTCAACGAGCGCTTGGCGGCATCGATCGAGCCGCGCGGCCATTCGTAATTGTTGCCGGCGAAGAACATCTTGAGGCCGTAATGCTCCCCCATGTAGGGAATCATCTTGTCGATCTGCTGATTGGGCAGCGCCGCGAAATGGAAAAAATAGCGGCCGGAGATGCTGCCTTCGTAGAACGAGAAATTGAGGTAGGGAATGCGCTTGGGCTCGGCCACCTGGTTGGCCACCGCGATACGCGAATTCGACAGCAGGTTGCCGATGATGGCGACGCAGCGATGTTCCTCGATCAGCCGCAAGGCCGCCGGAACGGCGGTCGGCGGCAAACTGCCGTCATCCTCGATAATCAGTTCCAGCGGGCGTCCGAGCAAACCGCCACGCTCGTTGATCTCGTCGCAGGCGATGCGCGCGGCATGGGTGATCTCGGTACCGTAAATTTCGACCAGGCCGGTCAACGGCGGCATCAGGCCGATTCGAATCGGATCGGCTTTCTGCCCTTCGCTCACGCCACCCCCGCTTCCATTGCCTGCCTGTCCGCATGGTAACTGGACCTGACCATGGGGCCGCAGGCCGCATTGCTGAAACCCATTTCTTCCGCAGCCAGGCGGAAACGTTCGAACTGTGCCGGTTCGACGAAGCGCAGCACCGGCAGGTGGTGGCGGGTGGGTTGCAGGTATTGGCCGATGGTGAGCATGTCTACCTGGCTGGCGCGCAGGTCGCGCATGACCTGGAGGATTTCCTCGTCGGTTTCCCCCAGCCCGACCATCAGCCCGGATTTGGTGAGGGTATGCGGGTAGCGTTGCTTGAATTCGCGCAGGAGTTGCAGCGAGTGGGCGTAATCGGCGCCGGGGCGGGCTTGTTTGTAGAGGCGCGGAACGGTTTCGAGATTATGGTTGAGCACATCGGGCAAGGCGCTGCCGAGGATCTCCAGCGCGAGTTCCAGCCTGCCGCGAAAATCGGGTACCAGGGTTTCGATGCGCGTGACGGGGGAGCGCTCGCGCACCGCGCGCACGCAGTCGGCGAAATGCCGGGCGCCGCCGTCCTTGAGGTCGTCTCTATCCACGCTGGTGACCACCACGTATTTCAGTTGCAGCGTGGCGATGCTGGCGGCGAGGTGCGCCGGTTCCTGCGAGTCGGGCGGCAGCGGAGTGCCGTGGGCGACATCGCAGAACGGGCAGCGGCGGGTACAGATGCCGCCCAGGATCATGAAAGTGGCGGTGCCGTGGTTGAAGCATTCGCCGATATTCGGGCAAGAAGCTTCCTCGCATACCGTATGCAATTCCTGTGCGCGCAGGAGTTGCTTGATCTCGCGGTATTTCTCGCCGTCCGGCACCTGTGCGCGGATCCACTGCGGCTTGCGCAACGGTTCGGCGGGGACGATCTTGATCGGGATGCGCGCGGTTTTGGCGGCGCCTTTTTGTGGGGGGAGGGCCATTAATGGTCAGAAATGGCGTGTAGGAGCGGCCTCCCGGCCGCGAAGTTTCCATATCGCGGCCGGGAAGCCGCTCCTACATAAACCATGTTATTTGCCTTCCAGCCATTGGTTGATCT
>CALMWM010000400.1 GCA_937873435.1 uncultured Gallionellaceae bacterium | reverse complement strand
CGGATTGCAGTTCATGCAGCCAGTTTGCCTTGCCGGCGGCATCCGAGTTTCTGCCGAGAGCGGTCTGATAAGCGTATTCGACATAGCTGTCGTCGCTCATTGTCGTCGTTGTGCTGCTGACCGTAGTGCCGCCGTTAACGCTGGAATCCGTGATATTTTCGTGTTCAGTGGAAGTGCTCATGATGACTCCTTCAAATGTGTCGGTGAAAAATTTTGTACGCATGTGTTAATGCAGTGTCGCCAGATTACATAGCGATTCTTAACGAATCCTTAAGGCTGATTTCGCCAGAAAAAAATCAGCGCTGCGATATAGCGTCAGTTGTTGGGCATGGGGGACTACCGCTTAAGCCTGGCTTAAGAAAACCTGATCACAATCGCGGTCGATCACTATCGGCTATGTCAGGTTTGAAGAATCCTGGCGGTGATAAACTATAAAATCGGCGGAGCATCGAGACGGTGACTTTGGCGGATTATCCTTGAGCAGTTATTCCCGCCGCCGAAAACGGCGGTCTCAGAATATTTCGAATATTTATTGAACGGACTGGAATTTCAATGCGCCTCCTGTTGGTTGAAGACGATTCATTGTTGGGCGACGGCATCCGTGTTGGTTTGCGCCAGGCTGGATACACGGTGGACTGGTGCAAGGATGGGC
The DNA here is from genome assembly GCA_937873435.1 of uncultured Gallionellaceae bacterium. Classification (GTDB taxonomy): domain Bacteria; phylum Pseudomonadota; class Gammaproteobacteria; order Burkholderiales; family Sulfuricellaceae; genus JAGXQV01. Next base: position 1,911 of record CALMWM010000400.1, on the reverse strand, counting down.
GCGCGGCGCAATTGGCGCTGGAAGCCGAGAGCTATGCCTTGATGGTGCTGGACATCGGCCTGCCGCAGCTATCCGGGCTGGATTTGCTGAAATGGCTGCGCCACAAGGGCGGCGATTTGCCGGTGATGATCCTGACTGCACGCGATACCGTGGCCGACAGAGTCAAGGGGCTGGACAGCGGCGCGGACGACTATCTGGTCAAACCGTTCGACCTGGAAGAACTGGCCGCGCGGATTCGCGCCCTGCTGCGTCGCCACGGCGGGCGTGCCGTGCCGCTGATCTGTCATGAGCGGCTGACCCTCGACCCGGCGGCGCATACCATTACGCTGGACGATCAGGCGGTCGACCTGTCGCCGCGCGAGTTCGCCGTTTTGCAGGCCTTGCTGGAAAATGCCGGCCACGTCCTGTCGCGCGAAAGCCTGGAGCAAAGCCTGTACGGCTGGGGCGATGAGGTCGAAAGCAATGCAGTGGAAGTGCATATCCATCATTTGCGCCGCAAGCTCGGCGCCACCCTGATCCGCACCATTCGCGGCGTGGGTTACGTGATAGAAAAAAAGAAAGAACCGGCATGAATTTCCTGTTGCGCCGCCTGGCCTTCACCTCGTTGCGCGCGCGTTTGCTGCTTTTGCTGTTGTCCGCCACCATGCTGTTGTGGGGCGCGGCCGCGGTGATGAGTTATGAGGAAGCCCATCATGAAATCGACGAACTTTACGATGCCCAACTTGCCCGTTCGGCGCGTATCCTGCTGTCCCAGGTCGGACAGGAGGCGGATGAGGTTGAAATCGAGTACGGCGCCGATTTTCACAAGTACGAGCGCAAGATCGCCTTCCAGGTGTGGGATGCGGACGGAAAATTGGTGTTGCGCTCCGCCCACGCCCCGGAAACGCCCTTCATCGGGGAGCAGGACGGATTTAGCGATGCCCGGATTGAAGGGAAGATCTGGCGGGTGTTTTCCCATTGGGACGAGAAGCATCGTTTCCTGGTGCAGGTCGGCGAGCGCCACGACGTGCGCGACGAATTGACTCAGAGCGTGGTCTCCAGTCTGTCTTATCCATTTATCTTCGCTCTGCCGCTCCTGGCGCTGCTGGTATGGCTGGGCGTGGGGAAGGGACTCGCGCCGTTGCGCAGGATCACCGCGGATGTGGCCAGCCGCGAGCCGCAGAATCTCGGGCACTTGGAAGCGGGGGGGGCGCCGGACGAAATCAGGCCGCTGGTGGATTCCCTCAACGGCCTGCTGACGCGCCTGGATGACGCGCTGGAAAACGAACGCCGCTTTACCGCGGATGCCGCGCACGAGCTGCGCACGCCGCTGGCCGCGCTCAAGACCCAGGCCCAGGTGGCGCAACGCTCCACCATCGAGGAGGAGCGCCGCCATGCCTTGCGACAGGTGGTCGAAGGGGCGGATCGCGCCACCCACCTGCTCGAACAGCTGCTGACCCTGGCGCGCCTCGACCCGGAGCGGGGGTTGCCGAAGGTTACGGTATTTTCGTTGCGCTCGCTGGCTGTCGAATACGTCGCGGCGCTGGCGCCCGGCGCACTGGAAAAATCCATCGAGCTCGGGGTTGCCGAAGGCGATGCCAGCATTGCTGGCGATGCAACGATGTCCGGGGTTCTGCTGCGCAACCTGATCGACAACGCTATCCGCTATACGCCGGAAGGCGGGTCGGTCAATGTGGCGGTGCGAGGCGAGGCGGGGCGGGCGGTGCTGGAAGTGAGTGACAGCGGGCCGGGGATTTCGCCGCAAGAGCGTGCCCGGGTAATGCGCCGTTTCTATCGAGTGCTGGGCAGCGGCGAGGAGGGCAGCGGCCTGGGGCTCTCGATTGTCCAGCGTATCGCCGAATTGCACGGCGCCACGCTGGAATTGGGCGAGAGCGCGACCGGCGGTCTGGCAGTGCGCGTCAGTTTCCCGCA
>CALMWM010000399.1 GCA_937873435.1 uncultured Gallionellaceae bacterium | reverse complement strand
TGCACCAATTAAACGCAACCTGGGAAAAGGTTGGTCACGACAAAACCATAAGGAGATTCACTTATGCAAGCCATTGAGTTCGATACCGTTGTCCAGGCGCACTCCATTCCTTTGCCCATTCCTGTGATGCTGGCTCCTGGCCTGCCTGTGCGGGTGGTGGTGATGTATGAGGAAACAGGGATTCCACCTGCCGGAGCCAGTCAAGGGGATGCAATTTCAGCGCTTTGCGCCAACCCGCTGGTGGTGCCCGATTTTGTCCCCCTGTCACGGGATGAAGCCCATGAGCGATAAGGTGTTTGTCGATAGCAACCTCTGTCTTTACGCTTTTGTGTGTCGGCCGGGTGAAGAATCCAAGCATGACAAGGCGCGTGAACTGGTGGAAAAACCGGTGCGCTACATTGTGAGCGAGCAGGTGATCGCCGAAGTTTCCGCCAATCTGCTGCGCAAGGCGGGAATAGAGGATGCGCATTTGATGCGCTTAGTGGAAAGTTTTTACGGGCGCTACCACGTGGTGATGCCCGGTCTTGATTTACACCGTCGTGCTCATGGTTTGAGGGGTAAATACAGCTTGAGCTTCTGGGATAGTCTGATTGTGGCTGCGGCACTGGAAGCGGGCTGTAATAAACTGCTTACGGAAGATATGCAGCACGGCTTGGTGGTGGAGGATCAACTCAGCGTACTGAATCCCCTGCTTGCGCCTGTTTAGTGGAAGTTGAACGTCAGCTTCAGAAAATATTGACGGGCCGCTGTGGGGAGGAAGCGGAAATTCGTATTTAATCGTGCCTGTCGGATCGATCCGATTTTCTGCGAGGAAACTTTTCAGGGTTATCCGCGCCACAACTGTGTCGATGAATACGCCGATGCGCGGGGCTGGCGCCTCAGCGCTGCCACAGGATGGGTGTGGCTTCCAGCGGAACCGATACGTTATGAAATTGCGGCACGATGCGGGCGGTGTAGTCCGTCGCCGGGCGGGGTGCCGCGATAGTCGCGGCGTAGGCGAAGCCGCCCGGCGAGCCAGGCAGCGGGCGTAAGGGGCGCATTTCCAGCCGTTCCGGGGCGGTTCCGTCGGCATACAGTTCCACCCGTGCGGCCTCGGGATTCAGTTGGCCGAAATGCACTTCGATTTCGAAGCGGTGCTGTCCGTCCTGGGTCGTTACCTGCATTTCCCCGAAATGCAGGGTTTCCCAGTGGCGTTCGAGTTCCTGCCGCCAGGCGGCTACTTGCCGGCCCAGCGCGCCGTTATCGGCGGCGCGTTCGAGGTAGGCTTGCGCCGCCGGGAGGTAGATTCGTTCGGTGTATTCGCGTACCGAGCGGTTGGCGGAAAACTGCGGCGTCAGGCGGGCCATGCTTTCCCTCATGCGCGCCAGCCAAGCGGCGGGGATGCCGCGTTCGTCGCGGGTGTAAAACGCCGGGATGATTTCCTGTTCGAGCTTGCGGTAAAGTTCCTCGGCTTCGGCGGCATCCCAGGCGGGGTCGTTGTCGTCTTCCCGGCCATCGCCCAGCGCCCAGCCCACGTCGGACGAGTAGGCTTCCGCCCACCAGCC
>CALMWM010000398.1 GCA_937873435.1 uncultured Gallionellaceae bacterium | reverse complement strand
GGTCGCGCTGCACCACCACCTCACCCTGCACGCAGTGGTTCCGGCACCGCGTACCCTGCTCAACGGCGTAAAGAAACTCGCACCTGCCACCACCATGACGCTGGAAGCGGACGGCAAAATTTCTCAGCGAGTTTACTGGAGCCTCGACGCTACTCGCCCGCAACAGCCCCTGTCGGAACAAGACTGGCTGAACGCTACCCGGCTGGTGCTGACCCGCGCGGTGGAACGCCATCGTCTTGCCGCGGATGTGCCGGTCGGTGTGTTGCTTTCCGGTGGCCTGGATTCCAGCCTGCTGGTCGCCTTGCTGGCCGATCATGTGGAAAATCTGCTGACCTTTTCAGTCGGTTTCGAGGATGTCGGCGACGGCGCCGAAAAAGCCGACGAATTCGAGTATTCCGATCAAGTGGTGGCGCATTTCAAGACTCGCCATCACAAGTACGTTATCCCCAACGCCGAAGTGCTGAAACGCCTGCCGGAAGCGGTGTCCAATATGTCCGAGCCGATGGTGGGGCAAGATGCGGTGGCCTTTTATTTGCTCGGCGAACGGGTGGCGGACGAGGTGAAAGTAGTGCTGTCCGGCCAGGGTGCCGATGAGGTTTTCGGCGGTTACTTCTGGTATCCGCTGATGGAAGCGGAACACGGCAACGACCTCAAGCGTTTCCGCAAACACTATTTCGACCGCAGCCATGGCGAATACCTGGAAACGGTTACCGACGCCTATGCCTGCGCCGATGTCACCGCTGAACTCGTCAAGGATAACCTGTCCCGCCCCGGCACCGACACTTTCCTCGACAGCGTGCTGCGTTTCGACGTCACTACCCTGATCGTCGACGATCCGGTCAAGCGCGTGGACAACATGACCATGGCGTGGGGACTGGAGGCGCGGGTACCGTTCCTCGACCATGAACTGGTGGAACTGGCAGCGCGTATGCCGCCGGAGTTAAAACTGAAGGAAGGTGGCAAATTCCCGCTCAAAGCCATCGCGCGCGGGTTGATACCCGATGCCGTTATCGACCGCCCCAAGGGGTATTTTCCGCTGCCGGCGCTGAAACATGTACGCGGCGAATTCCTCGACTTCATGCGTACCATCCTCGACTCGGATGCCTGCCGAAAGCGCGGCCTGTTCCGACGTGAATACGTCGAGAAACTGCTGGCAGAGCCGGAGGCTCATTTCACCCCGATTCGCGGCAGCAAACTATGGCATTTGGCGCTGCTGGAACTGTGGCTGCAACTCAACGTGGATTAACGCAAGCTGTCCACGTAAACCTCGAACAAGACCCGTTGCCAGGGATTGCGCTTCTCGCGTAGGCGCACGATGCGCGCTTCAAGGCGAGTGCCGCTATCGAGCAAGCGGGCGACCGCCTCGTTATCGGCACGCGGCACATAACCGAGGAAATGGCCGCGCCACTCTACCCGCACCGCACGCGCGTCGTGGAGATTGTCGGCTTCGCGCACCAGTTGCAACGCATCGCCGACACGCAATTCGTGCCACAACTGCTTGCCTTCGTGAAACTGGAAGCCGGCCAGCGGCGATTCCTGAAGCAGGATTTTTGCCGTGACCCGGGTTTCCTGCGCCCTTGCAGTTGCTGTTACGGCGAAGAGCGCCGCCAGCACCAGCGACAATAGCAGCTTCAACCCCGAGCGTCCGGTGCCAGCGGCGTAATCACGGTGAACTCGGCGCCGTCCACGCCGTTGCGCACCTCGATACGCCCACCCATATTGCCTTCGATAATCATCTTCGACATATACAGGCCGATCCCGGTACCCTTTTCCTTGGTGGTGAAATAGGGATCGAATATCTTTGGCAACACATCGTCAGGTATCCCGCCGCCATTATCGCCGACTGTCAATTCCACCTGATCGCCCATCCGCGCAAGCCGAACCGCCACCCTGCCGCCGCTCGGGTGCCGATGTATAACCGCGTCTCGGGCATTCCCCAACAGATTGAGCAATACCTGCGAATACTCATTGGGGAAACCATACGCCCTGACATCCTCGACCTCCTGCCAATCGACTTCGACCTGATGATTATGGAAACTGGCCTGGACCATGGAGATGGCTTCGCGGATCGCCTTGTTCATGCTGAACGGCACTTTTTCGCGATTGGGACGGAAAAAATTGCGGAAATCGTCGATGGTGGTGGACATTTTCTGCAACAAGGTTTGCCCCGTTTCTGTAGCGTCGTTCAGGAAAGCCTCGTCGAGTTCTTTATAAGCATAGGCATCCTTGATATTCGCCAGCAATATCGCCAGCGCATTCAGCGGCTGACGCCACTGGTGCGCGATATTACCGATCATCTCGCCCATCGCCGCCAGGCGCGACTGCTGGATAATCAGGTGATCCTTCTCGCGGTTCTTGGCAACTTCCGCCAGCACCCGTTGTTCCAGTGTCTCGTTAAGATGCTTGAGGTTTTCCTGGGCTTCGCGCTTGGCGGTAACATCTTCCACTATCCAGATCGAACCTTGCGAGGGATCGTTCTTGTCGACCAGTTTGCCGCTTAACATGCACCACAATAGCGAACCGTCCTTGCGCCTCATCCGATATTCGGCGCTGTAGTTTCCTCCCCCTCGCAAGGCCGGATAAGCATCCGCACCCAGACGATGAAAATCTTCGGGAGAGGCATAGAGCGATTCGGTCGGCTGCCCGATGGCTTCTTCCCTGGAATAGCCAAACAGTTCCTCATATTTATGATTGCACCAGATAATGCGGCGATCCTTGACGAAGGATATCCCCACCACCGCGTTGTCGAGCACGGTATTCTGCTCGGCAAGCGCAACATGAAGATGTTCCTCTCGTTCATGCAGCGAAGTCAGCAAGCCTTCGATCCGGTCGGCCATGTCGTTGAAGGCCTTGGCGGCCACCTGCATTTCCGGCGTGCCTATCAGCGCGATGCGTGCTGAATAATCGCCCTTTCCCAAAGCCTCGGCATGATGGCTGAAATCGCGCAACGGCGCCAATCCGCAGCGTATCAGTACGGCAGTCGCCGCCACGAAGAACAGTAGCCCGCCCAGCATGATGGTCAGTTGCATCAGGAACATCCGCCAGATACGGTTGACGGCCGGGACCTCGGTCAATTGCATGGTGAGTTGCCCGTAATTCTGGCCGCCTACCACGATATCGCCCCCCCCCTTCAAACCGGCTAGCGTCGTCCACTTGGCAAACCATGCCGGCGCCAGCATGGCAATCGGTTTATCCTTGGCCCGCAGGCGATTGCCGCGCATGTCGCTCAGGCTGATTTCAGCCACATCCCGACGTCTCACCCGAACATCGACTATCTGCTGAATGGTTGCATAGTCGCCGATCACCAGTTGCTCGGACAACAGGATTTCCAGCGACTGCAATTCGCTTTCCATGTACTCGGCGAAATCGGCACGGGCGTTCTCCACCTCGCTCTGGGCAGTTAAATAGAGTTGCAAACTCCCCCCCGCCAACAGTACCAGACCGGAAAGCATGATCAGGCGCACTGCCAAGCCGAGTTTCCCCCATGCCTGT
>CALMWM010000397.1 GCA_937873435.1 uncultured Gallionellaceae bacterium | reverse complement strand
GGGCGCTTCGCCGACTGGAGCCGTATCCTGTTCGACCAGGCCTTGCTTGCAGAGGGCGGGCAACTGGAAGACCCGGCGACCTTCGTCAGGAAACTCAACCAGGTGTTGCTGGAAATGGCGGGTTGAGGATTAATCCGTACTGAAATCAGGGGGCCGTCTGGCCCCCTATTGCATTTCTGGCGTCCGCAAATTCTCCACCCATTGATTCATGATTTATGCCGGGGGGATAACCGACGCAAGCTAGAAGGAAATCACGAACCGGTTTCCCATGTCGGTCACGCCGGTGGTGCAGGGACTCTGAGTCAGGAGCAGCAGCGGGTCAAGCGGCTTGGAGTTGGATACGGGGCTGGAAAAATTGCAGTAGTTTCGTCCGCTTTCATGTTCTATTTTCTATTTCAATCCATGGAGATGTTTTTACTGATCAGCCAGTCCCGATCCAGTTCCCATTTGGTTCCGCTCACGTTTGGCTGTTCAAGCACGATCTTTCTTGCTTCCGACTGGACTTGTGCCAGCTCTTTTTCCGCCGCGATGAAATCCGGGTTGTCCGGCGCTTTTCCGGCCAGCGAAGGGTACAGCGCGCCTATCATGTGATAAACCGGCACAGCCGGGGAGCGCGGAGTTGCCATCACCGCCACGGCGCCTTCGAGGCGCAGCACCCGGAACGGGTAGGGGTAGTCATGCAATAGTGGGCTGCCTTTTTCCTGGATCGCCTGGTTGATGGCAGCTACCTTGGGGTCGGTGCGCAAGCCGAACCAGTAGAGCACTGCCAACGCCAGGATGGTGAGCAGGATTTTGCCCTGCGGTGTTTTGTGTATCATCTGCTACTCCTTATGCGGGCATGTTCGCCGCTTGCTCGATTGGTTAAACTATCCGCTTGATTTTCCGGTTTCAGCGCGGCATCGAGGAAGTCGATCACGTCGCCGATTTGCTTGTCCAGTTCATCATAACTGTCGTGGCTGCCCTTCACCAGCAGCAATCCGCCCGTGCCGCTACCGCGCCGCGTATGCAAAAGCTCGGCTTCAGCCATGGGTACGGTGACATCCTCCGTGCCTTGCACCAGCAGCACCGGGCAGCGGACATGGGCGATGGTGTTGAGCGGGGCGATGTCCTCGAAACGGTAGCCGATCACTCTTTGTACATAGCCGAGCACATACCAGCCGAAAGGCAGGTATGGTATGTGCCACGCCTTCAGGAGGCGGCGCATCATGCCGGCGGGATGCGCGAAGGCGGCAATGCTCACCACGGCGGCCAAATCGCGACGGCGCGATGCGGCAAGCAGTGCCGCCGCTGCGCCGACCGAATGGCCGACCACTCCCAGCCGAACCGGTTTTACGCCGCGCCGGGCTTGCAGGCAGTCGAGCGCGTGGTCGAGGTCTTCGGCAAAACGGGGCAGCGACGAGAATGTATCCGCGTCGCTTTTGCCGTGGTTGCGCGCATCGATCAGCAATAGCGCAAACCCCGCGCGATGCAGCGGCGGCGCTAGCGGCAGCATGGTTTCCACATTGCCGCCCCAGCCGTGCAGTACGACCAGAGCCGGGGCGCTTTCAGCGACGACGGAGGGAATTAGCCAGCCGAACAGGAGTTTGCCGTTCGCGCCCGGAATATGCACTTCTTCAAACGCCAGCCCGAATTTTTCCGGCGTTTCCCGCTCGATCAAGCGCGGCGCCCGCAAACTCCAACGTATCAGTCCGTGGAAACCCGCCACCGCAAGCGCCATGCCTGCCAACAACAGTACCGAGGTCAACACGGAAATATTATCCAATAGCCTGGCGGAGTGACATCGTTGCGGACACCACCGGCGGGACGTGAAGGTACGGGTTAGGAATCATTGCGGCACTAGCGAAGCGGCGCCAGGCCGGAGGGAAAAGCCTGGTAGACGGTTTGAACAACCTCTTCGTCCAGGCAGTCCTTTTCGCTTTCCCGCAGGGAAATGTTCTGTTGAATCCCATGCAGGCTAGCAGAGGTCTTCGGCGAGAGAGGCGCGGGTCGCCTCCGCGATCAGGCATTCTGCGTGGTAGGCCGAATGGTCGATGCCGGCATAAATCGTCGCACCATGCTTGACCGCCGCAACCATGGCAGGGCTGAGTTCGAAGCGCATGAAATGCACGGAAGCGGTCTTGTCCTCGGTTTCGCGTTGCAGGTCTTCGTTGGCGATTGGGCGCACCCTGGCGTGGCCTTCGACCTGCATCCACACGGCTTTATCAATCCCGATGAGGCGGGCCAGAGCCAGTTTCCGCTCCGCCTCGTCTTCGTACTCCACCATGAAAGTGGCCTTCCAGTTGCTGCCGTCGGGAATCAGCGGATTGTAGACATCCAGTTCTTCCTGTATCCCTTCCGGCTCGAAGATGCGCTCCAGGCGGAGCATTTCCTGAACCTGGTACTGCATGGTGAGGGCATCTTCGAAATACAGCGCGGCATGATCGCCAAGCGCTACCCGGCGCTGCTTCTTGTGTTCCATTACCTTGGCGCGGAACTCGGGGCGAAGGCGGGCATATTGCTCCAGGCTGTATAGTTTGTCGTGGGTTAGCTGCATGGTCGTCTTCCTTTTCAAATGCCGTAAGCCTTGCGCAGCAGCGAAATGGGGTGTTCCGGCGCGCGACCATCCTTCAGGCCGTTCTCGATGTGATGGCCGGCCATCGCGCAATCGCTGCCGTAGTGCGCCGCTTCGGCATTTTTTACCCGCTCCACCACCGGCTTGGCGATCTTCATCGCGAAGGTGTGGAACTCCTTTTTTACCGCGTAAGTGCCGTCGTGGCCGGAGCAGCGCTCGATGATCTCCACCTCGGTGCCAGGTACCAGGGACAGGGCTTCGCGAGTCTTCTGGCCGATGTTCTGCACCAGCTGGTGGCAGGCGGCGTGGTAAGCGACCTTGCCCAGCGGCTGCTTGAAATCGGTTTTCAGCTTGCCTTCCTTGTGGCGCAGCATCAGGTATTCAAAAGGATCGAAGAACGCCTCTTTCACTTTCTGCACGTCCGCATCGTCCGGGAACATCAGCGGTAATTCCTGCTTGAACATCAATACGCAGGACGGCACTAGCGCGATCAGGTCCCAGCCTTGATCCACCATCTTGGCGAGTACCGGAATATTGGCCTCCTTGGCGGCGCGCACGGCTTCCATATCGCCCAGTTCGAGCTTGGGCATACCGCAACACTGTTCTTTTTCGGCTAGCGTCACCGGGATGCCGTTATGCGCATACACGGCGGCGAAGTCTTCGCCAATGCCCGGTTCGTTGCGGTTCATGTAGCAGGTGGCGAACAGGGCGACCTTGCCGGTGGTTCTGCCGGCTGCTTCGCCGACGGTGTCGGCCGGCAATTTCTGCAAGCGGTTGCGCATCGGATGGCTGGAAAACTCCGGCAGCCAGGCTTCGCTGTGGATGCCTGCCACCGCTTCCAGTACCTTGCGCGCCGGGCCGATCTTGTTGACCGCGTTGACCACTTGGGCCACTACCGGAATGCCGGCGAAGGAGCCGACCGCATCGGTGCTGGTGAGTATCTTGTCGCGCAGTTTTACCCCGCCCTGTTTGAACTTCACCGCCTTGGCGCGCAGCATCAAATGGGGGAAATCCAGGTTCCACTCGTGGGGAGGGGTGTAGGGGCATTTGGTCATGAAGCACAGGTCGCAGAGGTAGCAGTGATCCACGACCTGCCAGTAATCCGATTTTTTAACGCCATCCACTTCCAGGGATTCCGATTCGTCCACCAGGTCGAACAAGGTGGGGAAAGACTGGCACAGGCTGACGCAACGGCGGCAGCCGTGGCAAATGTCGAAGACCCGTTCCAGTTCCTTGAACAGCGATTCCTCGCTATGGAAATCCGGGTTTTGCCAATCCAGAGGATGGCGGGTGGGCGCTTCCAGGTTGCCTTCGCGAACAGGGCCGGCCATGGTGGTTCTCCTGTAGTCGATACATGTCGGGTGAAGTCCGGCCACCCTGATGT
>CALMWM010000396.1 GCA_937873435.1 uncultured Gallionellaceae bacterium | reverse complement strand
GGTTTTGGGGACGACGCGGGTGGGCAAGACCCGGCTCGCGGAGCTTCTGATCACCCAGGACATCCGTCGCGGCGATGTGGTGATCGCCTTCGACCCCAAGGGCGACGCCGACCTGCTCATCAGGATGTATGTCGAAGCCCGCCGCGCCGGCCGGACGTTCTATGTCTTCCATCTCGGTTTCCCGCATATCTCGGCGCGTTACAACCCGATCGGGTCGTTTTCGCGCATCACCGAGGTGGCCACACGAACGGCCGAGCCTCTGCCTTCGGAAGGCAATTCGGCCGCCTTCAAGGAATTCGTCTGGCGTTTCGTCAACGTCTTGGCCAAGGCCATGACCACCCTGGGCGAGCGACCGGATTTCCAGAGCATCTACGCCTACGCGGTGGATACCGAGTCCCTGGCCGTGCGCTATTTCACCTGGTGGCTGGACCGAATCCGGCCGGGTTGGCAGGCCGAGGTCACGGAACTGGAATCCGCCCAGGCGAAGCTGCTCAACGAAGCCTCGAAGAAAAGCGGGCGATCCCTGCGGACGATGGCGATCATGGGGTTCATCCGCGACAACGAACTGCGTGACCCGGTTGCCGATGCCTTGCGGTCGGTCCTGAGTAATGATCGGACCTACTTCGAGAAGCTGGTGTCGAGCCTTTATCCTCTGCTGGAGAAGCTGACCACCGGCAAGATCGCCGACCTGATCTCGCCCGACTATGCGAATCTGGACGATCCTCGGCCGATCATCGACTGGATGGGTGTCATCAACCGGGGGGCCGTGGTCTATATCGGTCTCGACTCGCTCTCGGATCATGAGGTCGCTGGCGCGATCGGCACGGCCATGTTCGCCGACCTGACCAGCGTCGCCGGTCAGCTTTACAAGTTCGGCGTCGGCGCCGGTCAGCTTTCCCCCGGCAAGCGCAAGCTGGCACTGCATGTCGACGAGTTCAACGAATTGGTCGGCGACTCGTTCATTCCCATGGTCAACAAGGCCGGGGGCGCAGGTTACCAGGTCACCGCCTACACCCAGACCTGGCACGACGTGGAGGCCAAGGTGGGCGATGCCGCCAAGGCCATGCAGATCGGCGGCAACTTCAACACCCGCATCATGCTGCGGGTCGAGAACACCGAAACCGCCGAAATCCTGACCGAGAAGTTGCCCGAGGTCGAGGTGCCGAGCATCCAGGTGGCATCCATGGCCAGCGACTCCAACGACCCGACCGATTTCGCCGAATTCCAGAGCCGCAACGAAGACCGCATCACCATCGAGCGTCTACCCATGCTGACGCCGGCCGACTTGGTCCAGTTGCCCAAGGGCCAGGCCTTCGCCCTGATCGACGGCGGCCAGCTCTGGAAAATCCGTATCCCCCTGGCGGATACCCTCGACGAACTAGGTGTGCCCACCGATATCGAAGACATGGCACACCAGATGCGCGCCATATCGGCCGTACATGGTGCAACCTCTCCAGGGGAGTTAACCGTCCCAGGAAAAGGGAGTGGCTGGTAATGGCCGGGGATGGCGCGGCCATCGATATCGGGGTTACCAAGGCCATCACGGCCCCTTTCAAGATCGTCGCCTTCATGGCGGTCGGTTTCTTCGTGATCCTTGTCGGCCGCATGGCCATCGATGTGTGGGTGTTGGCGGATGCCGAGGATCGGCTCGAAGCCCCTGCCGAGATCATCGACCGCGAGATGGCCAGGGCTGCCGCCGCTCCGGATTTCATGGGGTCGACCCATGACCGTGCGATCTCCTGGGCAGCCTTCATCACGGAATGGTTCTATCGCAAGCCGGGACTATTGAGACACGTAGAGGAAGATCAATCCAGGTTGGGCGTGACCGACCAGGCTGTACTGCGTGGGGTCCGCTCGATGGATTTCGCCATCAGCCGCACCCTCACCGGTTCCCAGGTGATAGCGATTCGAGCCGCGATTATGGTTTCCTACCTGGCCTGGATCGGTTTCATCTACCTGCTCGCTTTCGTGGATGGCGCCATCGAACGCACCCGGCGCAAGTTCGGCGCCGGACGCGAGTCGTCGACGGTCTATCACCGCGCCAAATACTTCCAGGTGACCATCGCGACTGTAGTATCGGCCGCCTACCTTTGGTGGCCTAGCGATGTGGATCCGTCGCTGATCCTTGTTCCGACGACACTTGCCTGTGCTGCTCTGGCCAGGCTTCAAATCAAGTATTACAAGAAACACCTATAGGTCATCAGGAACTCAAATAAATCCATTTCATATATACCGTTGCATGTTGTTATAATTTCGTAGCGGACAATGGAGTAGGAAGGTAGCCCCATGAACAACCAGGACGTCACGTTTGGAGCGCTTTGCGAGATTGGCATGGACTGGATTGAGTTGGTAGAACTCAAGCAGTAAACAACGAAGCATGTTCCTCTCGCCCGAAGACCTCGCTATGTTGACTGGCTTCAAACGCCGGTCGGCCCAGGTAGAAGCCCTGCGCTTCATGGGGATTGAGCACCGCGTTCGACCGGACGGAACAGTGGTGGTTTTGCGCGCACATGTTGAGCGAATACTTGGCGAAGCGCTACACTCAAAAACCCCGCGCAAAACCGCGCCGAGACTAGACCTTGTTGCTTGATGCCCCCACAAAAACGATCCGCAGAAAATCGCGGCCTACCTGCTCGGTGGGCGCGTAAGCATGGCGCCTTCTACTACCTGCCGCCGCCCGAGTTGCGCGCGCAATGGGATGGCAAATCATGGTTCCGGCTGGGTAGCACCCTGCCGGAAGCCTATAAGGTATGGGCCGAGCGGATAGCCGCGCCAGAACGCATCACTACGATTGGCGCTCTGCTAGATCGATATCTGTTGGAGGTTGTACCAGCCAAAGCGGCCAAGACCGCGACCGAGAATGTGCGACACATCGCCACTCTACGCCCTGTCTTCGGTGGAATGGCCCTGGGTGATCTGGAACCACAACATGTCTACCAATATGCAGACAAGCGGACTGCCAAAACGGCTGCAAAGCGTGAGGTAGAGGTGCTCAGCCACGCCATGAGTAAAGCTGTCCAATGGGGTCTGATCAAAGCCAACCCGCTAACCGGCCAGGTCCGGCTTTCTAAATCCGCACCCAGAACTCGCTATGTCGAGGATTGGGAATTGGTCGAGGTGATGAACCTGACGCCGCGCAAGCGCAAGGGCAGCGTCGGGATGATCCAGGCCTATCTACGTCTCAAAATGCTGACCGGACTGCGCCAGCGTGACCTGTTGCTGTTGACGGTCTCCGACTGCAAGGAAGACGGTATCCACGTCACGCCGAGCAAAACGAGGAAATCCAGCGGCAAGCGCGTCATTTATGCATGGACGCCCGAATTATCCTCGGCAGTTGAAGCCGCCAAGGAAGTACGTCCAGCCCTGTCACCTTACCTATTCTGCAATCGATATGGCGCCGGATTTGTAGACGAGTCCACTGGCACGGCAAGCGATTGGAATAACCTCTGGCAGAACTTTATGGCCAGGGTATTGAAGGAAACAAAAGTCACCGAGCGGTTCACCGAGCATGACCTGCGCGCCAAAGTCGGTAGCGATGCCGAGAGTCTCGAAAGGGCTCGGCAATTGCTGGCTCACGCTGACACAAAGATTACTGAGCGGTTCTATCGTCGGAAACCCGAGCTTATAAAACCAGCTGGAAGTGTCTAACAAGCACCCGGACGCCCTAAGAGAAACAAGGACTTACGCGTGTATTTTTTGAAAACAATTAGACAAGAAAAAAGCCCTAAGTCATTGAAACTTAGGGCTTTTAAGGTGGTGGGCGGTACTGGGTTCGAACCAGTGGCTTCCACCGTGTGAAGGTGGCACTCTACCGCTGAGTTAACCGCCCGGCTGGGACTGCGACAGACGGGCGGGATTCTACCATCCCTCGCGGACGGCGTTCAATTTCCGCCGCTTCGATGAGGG
>CALMWM010000395.1 GCA_937873435.1 uncultured Gallionellaceae bacterium | reverse complement strand
TGAGGAGTTGGCGCAAGGCGCCGACAAACCAGTTGAGCGCTTGCACCGGTTGCCGCAGATCATGGCTGGCTGCCGCCAGGAAGCGGGTTTTGGCGCTGTTGGCCTGTTCCGCCTGCTCTTTCTGGGCGAGCATCGCGGTGGCCTCGTCGATGCGCGCCTGCATGTCGCGGTGCGCTTCCTGGAGCTTGGCCGCCATGTGGTTGAAGCCGTTCTCCAGCGCGCCCAGTTCGCCGCCGGAATCCGCCGCAACGCGGGTGTCGAGGTGGCCGTAGGTCATTTTCATCGCCGCCACGTGCAGGCGCGTGAGGGGGCGGGTGACTTGGCGGCTCATGCGCAGCGCCAGCAGCAGGGCGCCGGCCAGGCCGAATAAACCGATCCCCAGGATGGCGACGATGAAGCGGTTTTTGCGCTGTTGCGTCGAGTCGTTGCTCAGTTCGACGAAAACCCGGCCGAGCAGTTTCTTTTGGTGTTCGCCCTTGCTTACCTGGCGATCCATCAGGCCGAAATCGTCGAGTTCTATCCCTTCGTTTTGGTAGATGGGCTCGCTGAAAATCAGCGAGCCTTTTTCGCCGGCCAGGATGCGCTCCGCCTCCGCGCCATTCTCGCCGGCTACCGTCGCTTGACCGATGGCAAACTTGGGAGGGCGCCCGCTTACCGCCAGGATGGTGTTACCGGCATCGGTAATCACCACCGACCTGACGTCGGTTTCCTTCATTGCCGCCTGCGCCAACGCTTGGAGAATCTGGTGATTGCCGGAAAATGCGCCGTATTCGCTGGCGGGGGCAAGTTGGCGGACGATGACCTGGCCGCGTGCTCTGAGCGCGCCGTCGATTTCGCTCACGCCGCCGACGAGTACCAGCACCGACAGCAGTGTCGCGATGACGAATGCCGGAAACATCGCCAGGAACAGGATTTTTTGCTTGATACTGTGGTTCTTCATGGCTCGACCTCGGCCGTTGCTTTCAGCTTGTTGCTCAAGACGGTTTCGTTGTCGACATCCAGCCCCAACGAACGCGCCACCTGCGAATTAACCCCCACCGAGAAATAGCGCGGCGCTTGCGGCGGCGGCAGACGCTGCTCCGCTGCCTGGCGGATGGCTTCCGCCGCTTGCCGGCCGATCTGTTCGGGCCGGCTGTAGACCGCCGCGAGCGCGCCCGCCTTGACGTAGGAAGGGGAGAAGCCGAACAGCGGGACCTGGTGGCGATAAGTGGTGAGCAGGATGGTCTGGGCGGTGTTGCGGTTGTATATCGCCGGGTCGGGAACCGCCAGAATGGCCTCGCTCTCGGCCAGAAGCTTTTTCAATGCAGGCAACAGGTCGTTCTCGCTTTCGACTTTTTCGATATCGAGGGTAAAGCCGGCCGTCCTTGCCGCAGCGCGCAGCGCGGGGGCGAGTTCGACGGAATCGGTACCGAGCAGGATGCCGACGCGATTGCACTTGGGCAGCGCCAGCCGGATCAACGCGAACTGGCGTACCCAGGACTGGTCGAGGAAAATTGCGGAAAACCGCCGCGCGTCGCCGAAACGGCCGCCTTGCCGGGCGATCTTGTCGAACGCGCTGCGCGGCACCAGCACGTTGAGTATCGGCTGGGCCGGGTTTCTTTGCGCCAGCGCCTGCATCGCGCCGCTGCCGACCGCTACCCAGATATGGCCGGCATCTGCGGGAAGCGTGTCGCCTTGCTGGAGCGAGGTCAAAGTGACCTCCCGGATCGCCAACCGTGCCGTGCTTCCTTCCGCAAGCGTGGCGCGCAACTGGTTCGCCACCTGGGCATAGGCGCCGCCTTCCTCGCTCAAGACGAGGTTCACCCCGTCCAGCGCTGCCGCGGTTCGCGCCACGCCGAACAGGGCGAGAATCAGGTACAGCGCGGCGAAAGCGCGCCGGATGGACATCGGTTTCAGATCTCGAACTTCAGGTTAAGCCAGGCGCAGCGCCCGGGCGCCTGATTATCGTGGCGGAATTCGTAGTAATTTATGTCGGCAAGGTTTTGCACGATCAACGCCAATTCTCCGTTGGCATTGCCGGTCTTGAAGGCATAGGCCAGCCGTCCATCCCAGCGGCGGAAGGTGTCGATGAAATAGCCACGGCCCTGGTTGGGGTCGTAATCGGTGCGGCTGAAATGCGTTTCGCCGACCTGATACCCTACCAGGCTGGCGCTCCAGCGCTGGTTGAAACGGTGGGACAACAACAAACTCTGGCTGTTGGTCGGCACCGAATTGGTATAGGGAATCTTGTCCACGTTGGGGCTTTCCACGACCCCGTGAGAGAGTGCGTAAATCAGCCGGGTGCGTTCCCCGATATTCCATTTCAACTGGGTTTCGAAGCCCTTGATGGTGGCGCTTCCCGAGTTGAGGTTGCCGTTCACCACCGCGTTGCTTCTATCCGCGATCAAGTCGGAATAGGCTTCCCGAAACAGGCGGAAATCC
>CALMWM010000394.1 GCA_937873435.1 uncultured Gallionellaceae bacterium | reverse complement strand
CAGCCTTTGTTGGCCATCAGGTAGGCCACGCCGATCATTGCCGCAAGGGCGAAAGCGCCGTAGCCGACGAAGTTGGCCGGAACGTGCAGCTTCATCCAGTAGGATTGCAAGGCTGGAACCAGCGGCTGGATGTGTTGCGCCTCGCGGTCGAAGGTGTACCACAGAATGAAGCCGACCGCAGCGCTGATAACCGGCAGCACGAAGGCGCCCATCTGGCGGTTGCGGTAACGCTCTTCGTAATAGAGATAGAGCAGCGCGGTGATGATGGAAAACAGGATGAAGACTTCATACAGGTTGCTGAGCGGGATATGACCGACATCCGGGCTGATCAGGTAGGACTCGTACCAGCGCACTATCAGGCCGATGACGCCCATTCCCGCAGCGCTCCAGGTAATCGCGCCGGATACCCGGTTGGCAAAGTCCGAGCGCAGCGCCATGCCGAGCCAATAACCGGCGGTGGCGATGACGAACAGTGCGCTCATCCACATGATCGCGGATTGGCTGGAGAACAGGTATTTGAGAAAGAAAGCTTTCTCGGCACGCACCAGTTCGCCGTGGTACTGCGTGATGCCGAACAGGGAGAGGGCGGCCACCGCCAGCAGGAAAGGACGCATCGGCTTCCACAACCAGCCCAGTGCGATGAATGAAGCTGCGGTCAACCCCAGGATGCCTTTCTCGTAGGCATCCATGTAATCGGCGTACAAGCTGAAAGCGTAGACGCTGCCGCCGACCAGCAGCAAGGCGAAAAAGCCGTCGAACCACGATAGGGTTTTCAGGAAAGGGGGGCGTTCGTAATAGTTTTGCGTGGCTTCCATGGTTATCCTTTAGACAGCAATTCGGCCAGATTCGACTTGTGCCGCACAAATTCCTTTTCCAGGTCGATAGTTTTGCGGTTGCTCGACATGGCGAACAATATCCGGCCGGCACCCGGTTTGACCAACAGCCAGATACGGCGTTCACGGATATAGAACATCACGAAGACACCCAGCGTCAGCAGGAACGAACCAGCATAAACGATATTCTTGCCCGGCGAACGGGTCAACTGCAAGCCGGTAGCGGTGACCTCCTCGAAGCTGTCGAGGTGCAAATACACCGGGGTGCCGTAGAAAAAGCTGTCGTTGAGCGCATTCAGGCTATCGCGGACGAATTGCAGCGAATCACCGTTGATCTCCGCCGGTTTCAGACCGGCGCGTTCGCGCGACAGCTGGTAGGCTTCGAACAGGGCATGTTCCAGCACCTTGATGTAGGCATCGGCGGCCTTGTCGCGCTCGGCTTCGGGTATCGACTTTTCAATGAATTGCCCGAGCGTTTCGAAGCCGCGTAGCGCGAACAGGTCGAGAATTTTCGCGGCACTTTCACTGAGTTTGGCACGTAGCTGGGAACTGGTATTGTTTTGCAACGCACTAGCGGTGAAGCGGCGCACGATCTCGGGCCGGGCGCTCTTGTCGAACAACGTGGCGCGCAGGCGCATGTAACTTTCCAGCGAGCCATTCTCGTCAGCGGGAAAACGCAAATAGCGGAACGGTTCGGCCGGGCTGGTGCGCATCCCGCTGAGGAAATAACCGCGCCCTTCGATCTGCATCGGCTGCATGTAATTGTGATATTCGTGCGCCTGTCCCTGCTCATCGCGCAACTTGTACTGGTAGCTGGGGCCGACATTGTGCAGTTTCTTTTTCGAGGTGCTGGAGGCGCCCGCTTCCAGCTTTTTGTTCATGCCTTCGAAGAATCCCAGGGGGTTCTTGTCAGGGTCTTCCTCGGACATATCCTGGACGTTGAATTTCTTGAAATCGCCGAATTCGACACTATAGGAAATCGGGCCGTTGGACATCCGTGCGGTCTGGTTGACCACGCCGTTGAAGGGAAACGGCTTGGCTGCCGGCGCATACAAATTGTAGCCGCTGAAAGCCAGCCTGGAACCGCCATCGCCGAAGCTCGCCTGATAAATGGCGACCCCCTTATAGATCAGCGGGTGGTTGACCGCGATGGTACGTTCGAAGGTTTTTTTGCTTTCGGGATCGGTGATAATCAGATCGCTCTCGAACGATTTGGGCTGGCCGCTGGGGTAATGCTCGATGCGAAACTTCTTGAGGGTAATCAGAAACGGCAACTCCTGCACCAGGTAACCGTCGGCCACGTTGAGGAACACCACGTTGGCGTTGCCGTTTTCAGGAATCGAAATGCTCCCGCGAAACGACAGGTTGGCAGGCGACAGGCGGCTGATGGCCGGAACTTCGTTTTGCGGAATATCGCGCTTCTCGATTTTCTTGTAACCCAGCATTTCCTCGATTTTAAGCGGCACGTTGCCGTCGATCAGGCCACCGATGCAAATGATCACAATCGCCGCATGGGTAAGAATATAACCAAGGCGGTTATAACTGCCGGCCTTGGCGGCAATCAGGGTATCGCCGTTAGCGTTGGGCACAGACTTGAAGCGGTAGCCCTGTCCGTTCAAATAGCGCGAAAGCGACGCGACCGCGCTGGCCGGCGCGGGGAATTCGGCCTGGTGGGCAAAGGCGCGCAACGATGCTTCGTTGGCGTGTTCGCGAAAAGATTTCAACTCGCGCAACATCATCGGTGTCTGACGATAGATGCAAAAGCTGATGGAAACCACCAGAAACACCAGGATCAGCAAGAACCACCAAGCGTGGTAGACATCGAAAAGTCCCAACATCTGAAACATGTCGAACCAGAATTGGCCGAACTCGATAACGTAGCTTGAATACGGCTGGTTCTGTTGCAATACCGTGCCGATCGCCGAGGCGATGGCGAGGACCGTCAGCAGGCTAATGGCAAAGCGCATCGAGCTTAGCAGCTCGTAAAGCGCAACCAATGTTGGGCGGTGGCGCCCGGTATGCGGTGTGGTGTTGGTGGTGTCCATTAGAGTAAAAAAAGGGTGACTTGCGCCACCCTTTTTCGCATCAGGGCAATTGCCCGATGATTAGTTCAAACTGCTGATGTATGCGGCCACTGCCTTGATATCGGCATCGTTCATTCTGGCGGCGACACCCTGCATCATCTTGTTGGGATCGTTGGTGCGTTCGGCAGTGCGGAAAGTCTTCAGCTGGGCTTCAATGTATTCGCCGTGCTGGCTGGCCACACGCG
>CALMWM010000393.1 GCA_937873435.1 uncultured Gallionellaceae bacterium | reverse complement strand
AACCGCACCACGCTGGTAATCGCCCATCGCCTGTCCACCATCGTCGATGCCAGCCAGATTCTGGTGATGGAACACGGTCGCATCATCGAACGCGGCACCCACCGCGAACTGCTCGACCTAAATGGCGCTTATGCGCAAATGTGGGCGTTGCAGCAGCAGGAGCAGTTGAAGGATGCAGAATGAATTTGAAAGTGTCGGCGCTGCTGGCTCTGGCTTTGAGCTTTCCTGCGAGGGGTGAGGAAATCCCTGTTTCAACCGTAGTGCGCTTTAACACGGTTTGCACTAATTGCCACGAAGGCGAGTGCAGCGGGAGGCTAAGTTTCCAGTCGGGTGCGCTGGCGGCGAAAAATCACATTCGTCGCTATCTCGCGGCACCATCCGAGCGCGAAATCGAGGATTTGTTCGCGTTGCTGAAATACACCAAGGAAAAATGCGCCTACTATCCGCTGAAGCCACCCGAGAGCGGGCGATGGGGTGCTAGCGATCTGGTGCAGTGGCGCAATCCGGTCGAGGGCGGCTATTTCATTCCTCTGGGGGAACTCAAGCCGGGCGAGCACCGCTTGCGATTGGTATTCGCAAGTGCGCCGCAAGGCCGGGTGCGGGTGTCGGATACACGCTTCGACATCGTGCTGGAAGAGCAGTTATGCCGGGGGGCTACGTTAGCCATGGACTTCACAGTGCCTGGCGGGGAATATTTTCTTCATCTCCAGACCCAGGCAGGCTTGCTCGATCTGGAACTGGATCAAGCGCGCTAGTTTTTCCTGGCCGTTTTCGCCGGCGGATTCTTCAACAGCCATAACACCAGCAGCGGCTTGACTTCGTTGCTCGGCACCTGATTCGCATAGTCCAGCGGCGTGGTGCCTTTTTTGTCCCTGGCATCGGCAATGGCGCCGGAATGCAGCAATAGTTCGGCTACCTCCATCTTGCCGGTATAAGCGGCAAGATGGAGCGGGGTGGAGCCATTGTTGTCGCGGGCATTGACGTCGGCCCCCTTGGCGATCAGCAACTTGGCCATTTCGGGAGAAGATACGGTGGCCGCGATGTGCAGCGGGGTGGAACCGATCTCGCTTCTAGCATTGACCAGCTTGGGGTTGGCTGAGACCAACCTGGCGACTTCCTGTGCATTGCCTATCAGTGCGGCATCGAAAATGCTGCCAGCCAGGGCGGTTTCGCAAAGGATGAGCAAAAACCAGGCGAGGATAAGCCGCAATGCAGTTCGAGACATATATTTCTCCAGAGTGTGGGGTAGGTGCGGGCGTTTTGGTAAAATTGGCGTGATGCGCCGGAGGTGAAGGCGCCAGTCTAAACTTAACTTATTCTGGAGTATATCCGATGCGTCTTTTCATTGCAGTGTTGTTGATCGGATTCGGTAGTTTTGCCCATGCTGCGGAATGGGTGCAGGTCTCCCAGATCGGCAATAACGTTCGCGAAGTGGATGTGAGCAGCATCAGGGGGGGCAAGCCAGTGTTGAACTTCACCAGCCGTCATGTGATCGACGACACGGGCGAATTCAATATCGGTCGCAATGCGGTGAAATATCTGGTCATGGAACAGCAGGCCGATTGCGACAAACGCAGCACGCTGATGTTGTCGAGCGAAGCGCAGCGCGCGGACGGCAGCATGATCAGCAAGCAGTCATTGGTTGCGGAGAAACCCAATGCCGTGCTGCAAGGCAGTGTGGATGAGGATATTCTTAAATTCGTATGCGCTCGTTAAGATTTATTAGAGGGAAACCATGAATCGTGATTTGATACGGGTGTTGATGCTCGTATTGCTGGCATTTGTGCTGGTTTTCGTGGGGAAAGCGCGTTCCAGCGAACCCGAATTTTCCGTCGTCAAGGACTCCGCGTTTATGCGCGGCTGGGGGCAGGGGTCGTATTGCGAGCCTGAATAAGGGCTGTCATGTCATTGCGTGTAAAATTATTCGCTCCTTTCCTGCTGCTGGCGTTCGGGCTGGCGGCTTACATTGCCTATTGGTGGTATCCCAGCGCGCTTGAATTCCATGCCAGGTTTCATCATGAAATGCTGGATAAACAGTTGGACGGCATAGGCGAAGGCCTGGTGCCGTTGATACTGTCAGGCCGACACGATGAAATACACAGTACGCTCGACGAACTGAAAAAAAAGAATCCGGATTGGCATCGCCTTGAACTTCACGCTGAGGACGGACGGCTGATTTACCCGCTGGCCGAGCCGCAAGCGGCCAACGATGCGATGCAGCATCATCATGACCCACTTATTCACGACCACTCCGACGTTGCCATCCAGGTTCACGAGATCGTTGCAGGAGGAATGAAACTGGGCAGCCTCAAGATCGCTGTTTCTCATGCGCGGATGTACAACGAGATTGAGAAAGGCCAGAGCCGGCTGTTGGCGGTTTTGGCTGCGGCGCTGGCGCTGTTTATCTTTGCGCTGGGAGCCATCGTCGAAGCAGTTGTTCGGCGACCGCTCGGTCAACTGGCGAAGGCTACCGTGGCATTGGCCAAGGAGGATTTCACTTGTGAGCTACCAGCAGCTCGCAATGACGAGGTTGGCCAATTGATCGTCGGCTTTGCCTGGATGCGTTCCGCGGTCGAGCGTTCCCAGCACGATCTCAAGCGCGAAATTGCCGAACGGCGGAAGGCAGAGGAGGGGGCGACTTTCGCCAATGCCCGTTTCCGCTTCCTGGTGGAACAATCGCTGGTCGGGTTCTATATTCTGCAGGATGGCAAGGTGGCCTATGCCAATCCTTACCTGTTGGAACGCATCGGCGGGAGCGCAGAAGATATCGGCAAACCGGTTAAGGAGTGGATCTATCCCGACGACTGGCCGCTGGTCGAGGAAAACATGCGCAAACGCATGAGCGGGGAAGAATCGCGTATCCAGTACGCTTTCCGACTGCTCAACTGCGACGGCAGCCCGGTCGAGGTCGATGCGCTCGGCATGGTGACGGAATATAACGGCAGGCCGGCGATTATCGGGGTGATGCTCGATCTCACGGAGAAGAAACGTGCCGAACAGGCTTTGAAAAAAAGCGAGGCATTCCTGCGTACCCTGTTCGACACTGCCGGCGAAGGCATCTGGGTGATCGATACCGACAAGCTGACGGTCAAAACCAACCACGCCTTGCTTGATATGTTGGGAAGCAACGAGCATGACATCCTTTATAAATCGATTTACGATTTTCTCGATGCGGAAAATGCCGCCATCTTCCGTGAGCGCAGTGCCAGGATGCAGGAACGGGGTATCGGCCAGAGCTATGAAATAACCTTGACCTGTGGCGATGAGCGGAAGATGCACTGTTTGTTCAATTCGGCACCGTTGTACGATGAAATCGGCGAAATCATGGGTTCTTTCGCCTTGGTCGCCGACATCACCGAGCGCAAGAATGCCGAGCACGGATTAAAGCGACTAAGCGAAGAACTTGAGCAGCGTGTACAGGAAGAAGTGGCGAATAATCGCGAGAAGGATCACTTGCTGATCCAGCAGTCGCGCATGGCGGCCATGGGGGAGATGATCGGCAATATCGCACACCAATGGCGGCAGCCACTGAATGCACTGGGACTGTTGCTGGCGAACATCAAGGATGCCTACCACTACAACGAGTTGACCGAGGCTTACCTGGAAGAAGCAACCGGCAAGGGAGGCCAACTGGTGCAGCGGATGTCTTCCACCATCGACGATTTCCGCAATTTTTTCAAGCCTAATCGGGAAAAACGCTTGTTCAGCCCGCGCAAAGCGCTCGATGAGACGCTCGCTGTCATCGAAACCAGCCTGCACAGCCATAATATCGAACTGCTGGTGGAAGACAGCCAGGACGTCAAAGTGCTCGGTTTCCCCAACGAATATTCACAGGTGTTGTTGAATATTCTCGGCAACGCCAAGGATGTCTTGCTCGAACGCGGAGTCGAACAGGGGCAAATCGCCATTCGTCTGGTAGCCGAAGCGGGATGGGTGAAAGTGGCGATAGCCGACAATGGCGGCGGCATACCGGAAGAAATCATCGAAAAGATTTTCGATCCTTATTTCACCACGCGCGCAAAAGGGACCGGCATTGGCCTGTACATGTCGAAAATGATCATCGAAAACAATATGAACGGCAAGATTCGCGCGCGCAACATGAACGGTGGTGCGGAATTTGAAATTATCGTGCCAATGGTTGAGAATGGGGAAACGGGAATTCAAGCCTGAGCGGGTTCTTGGCCGCTATAAAAATCCATTGGAGAGCGAAATAATGTCGAATAATACTGTGGGCGGCGAGAGCGATGCCAGCTTGCTAAAAAAATTTTCCGTCCTGTACGTCGAGGACGATGAAGATATTCGCGACCAACTGGCGCATTTTCTCAGACGCCGGGTCGGCACCTTGCATATCGCCACCAATGGACACGAAGGATTGTTGGCTTTCGAGGCGTATAAGCCGGATATGGTGGTCACCGACATTCTGATGCCGGTGATGAACGGCCTGGAAATGGCGGAAAAGATCAAAGCGATCAGTGCTACCACGCCGATTATCGTGACCACTGCTTTCAACGAAACCAATTTTTTCCTCAAGGCGATCGACATCGGCGTGGACAAATACGTCATCAAGCCGGTCAACAGCGATATTCTGGGCGATGTATTGCTGCAATGCGCGCACACCATGTTGTCCGAACTGGAGCGCCGCCTTTCGTCGGTAGTATTCGAAAGCTCATCAGACGCCATCATGGTGAGCGACCGCAATAACCGGATTATTTCGGTGAATGCGGCTTTTTGCGAAATTACCGGATATGAACGCGAGGAAGTACTCGGCAAGGATCCAAAGATGCTGAGTTCAGGTCGTCTGCCGCGCGAGTTTTATCTCGAAATGTGGAATTTGCTGCGGGAAACCGGAAAATGGAACGGAGAAGTATGGAACCGGCGCAAGACCGGCGAGTTATACCCGGAGTGGCTGTCCATCAGTACGGTGAAGAATAATCAGGGGGAAATTACCCACTACGTAGGAATATTTTCCGATATTACCGAGCGCAAGCAGGCCGAGGAGCGGGTGCGCCACCTGGCTCATTACGATGCCCTTACCGACCTGCCAAACCGCACGCTATTTCACGACCGCTTGCAACAGGCGCTGATTCAGGCGCAACGCGGTCACGAACAGGTAGCGGTGATGTTCATCGATCTGGACCGTTTCAAGGTGATCAACGACACCTTGGGGCACAGTGTCGGCGATTTGTTGTTGCAGGCCGTGGCGGCACATAGAGTAAAAAGGTATATCTTTTATAATAACCATCTCGCGGTGGCCAAG
>CALMWM010000392.1 GCA_937873435.1 uncultured Gallionellaceae bacterium | reverse complement strand
GGCGCGTGGCATCGGCGCGCGCAGCCTGGAGCAATTGCAGGACGCCGCAAGGCAGCGCGGCGTCAGCCTCTACGAGGCCGCCTGCATGAAACTGCTGGGCGGCAAGGGAGGCACGGCGATCGGCAATTTCGCGGCAATGCTCGAAGCCATGCGCGAAACCTGCCACGGTCTGCCGCTGCCGGAACAGATCGAGCACGTGGTCGAAGCCAGCGGGCTGGCACAACATTACCGCAACGAGAAAGAGGGCGGCGAGCGCCTGGAAAACCTCAACGAACTGGTGAATGCCGCTGCCGGTTTCGTCGCGGAAAACGAAGTACAGCGGAGTTTCGGCGAAGACTCACCTGCCGAAGGCGGGTTAGGTCGAAGCCAAAATGAAGAGGATCACAGCCTCGCCGCCTTCCTCACCCATGCCGCGCTGGAATCCGGCGAACGTCAGGCGGAAGCCGGGGTCGCGGCGATCCAGCTGATGACCGTCCACGCCGCCAAGGGGCTGGAATTCCACGCGGTATTCCTGACCGGGCTGGAAGAGGGGCTATTTCCGCACGACAACAGCCGCAACGAAAGCGACGGGCTGGAAGAAGAACGCCGCCTGATGTACGTCGCGATCACCCGCGCACGGCGGCGCCTGTACATCAGCTATGCGCAAAGCCGGATGCTGCACGGCCAGTTCCGCTATGGACTGGTCTCGCGTTTTCTCGACGAGATTCCGGCGCAACTGCTGAAAGCCGTCAACACCCGCCGTACCTTCACCGAAACTGCCAGCGCCTGGGAATCCCCTTCCGCTCCGGCCGCGCCGCGGCGTAACGCATCCGCGCCCGATTCGCCCTGGCACTTCGGCCAGAACGTCAGCCATCCCAAATTCGGCGCGGGGGTCATCATCAATTGCGAAGGCAGCGGCAGCGAGGCGCGCGTCGAAGTGAAATTCCGCAACGCCGGAACCAAATGGCTGGCTCTGGAATACGCCAAGCTGACCGCAATCTAGGGGAAAACGGCAGACGCTCCCGGATTAGGCTAGCTCATCCAGAGTGTGGCCTGCCACCGGCTCGGCAAATATGAAAACATCCTTGTAACTGGTGTAGATCGACGCGGTAATCACCGGAATCAACACCACGACCCCCAAACCAAAGGGGATCATCGCAAGCACGGTGAGGCCGAAGCCGGCCAGGCCGTACACGGTAAACGGCAGCCAGTTTTTCATGCACGCCGAGAAACTGGCTTTCATCGCTTGCGCGGCAGGCATGTCGTTGAAAAACACCAGCGCCGGGGCGAACCAGTAGGCCATCAGCAGGGGAACCAGCAGGATCATTGCAGACAGCAGGGCGACCAGCATCCCGCCGATCGCGCCGATCGCCACATCCGGCGGCTCTCCGCCCTGCATCCCGTTGACCGCCGCCGCACCGAGGATGGCCCCGCCGCCAGCAAACATCACGATCCCCATGATGGCGATAGAACCGACCAGATACAGTCCGCCGACCGTCACCAGTTGCCCGGTGTTGTGCATGAAGCCGGCGAACAGGTAGCGCAGCTCCAGTTCTTCGCCTTTTTCCACATCGCGGCAGGCGAGCATGAAGCCGGCGGTGAACGCCGGTGCCAGCAGCGACATCACCGGTGGCCCGATCAGCGGAACAATGGAAACCGCCATCAAAATGATGAAATAAACCACGAACAGGACGATCCAGATCAGCGGGTTCTTGCGAAACAGCGCAAAGGCATCGACGATACACTGCCAGCCTTGGGCAGCCTTCACTTGACGAATTTCCATAATGCTTCCCTAAAAAAAGTGCAGTTTAACCGCGAATTTGCCCGAATTTAAACAAATGTACGCAAATAATCAATTTGTTGCGGGTACGCAAGGAAACCGGCGGGGTGATTCATGATTTGCTTGCAATATTCCTGCCCATTCCTCCAGCCGCGCGCTTTCTTTCGTGCAGCAGAGGCGAATAGCCGCTAGAATTACGCCTTACCGTAGATTTGTATCGAGATTTCGACTTGAAACACCATATTACCCAATTGTTTGCGGCAGCGCTCGACAGCGTGGCGCCGGAACAACGCGACACCGAATTCGTGATCGAACGCCCGCGCCAAGCGCTCCACGGGGATTATGCCTGCAATTTGGCGATGCAACTGGCGCGCCCGCTGCGCCGCAGTCCGCGCGACCTGGCGAAACTGTTACTCGACGCGCTCCCGGCTTCGCCCTACGTCGAAAAGGCGGAAATCGCCGGCGCCGGCTTCATCAACCTGTTCCTCAGCCCAGCCGCCAAGCAGGCGGTGGTCAAACGCATTTTGCAAGAGCAGGAGGCCTACGGGCGCGGCAACCTCGGGCAGGGGCGGAAAATCCAGGTGGAATTCGTCTCCGCCAACCCCACCGGCCCGCTGCACGTCG
Organism: uncultured Gallionellaceae bacterium; assembly: GCA_937873435.1. Classification (GTDB taxonomy): domain Bacteria; phylum Pseudomonadota; class Gammaproteobacteria; order Burkholderiales; family Sulfuricellaceae; genus JAGXQV01. The sequence continues at coordinate 450 of CALMWM010000392.1, read as the reverse complement.
GCCACGGGCGCGGCGCGGCTTTCGGCATGAGCTTGTCGAGCGTGCTGCAGGCCGCCGGGTTCGAAGTGGTGCGCGAATTTTACGTCAACGATGCCGGTCGGCAGATGGACATCCTGGCGCTCTCCACCTGGCTGCGCTACCTGGAACTGCAAGGCATCGCGCTGCCGTTTCCCGGCAATGCCTACCAGGGCAGCTACGTGCATGACATGGCAAAGCTGGTCGTGACCGCGCACGGCGATCGCTACGTCCACCAGCCCACCGCCGTGATGGCCGATGTGCCGGCCCATGAAGAAGACGCCGAGGGCCATCTCGACGCGCTGATTGCCAATGCCAAGAAGCTGTTGGGCGAAGATTTCGCGTATATTCACAACTTAGCCCTCACCGAACAACTGGGCGACTGCCGCAACGACCTCACCGAGTTCGGCGTCACCTTCGATTCCTGGTTCTCGG
>CALMWM010000391.1 GCA_937873435.1 uncultured Gallionellaceae bacterium | reverse complement strand
CGGGGCGCTGCAAGCCCTGCGCCACGGCTCGTCGGGCACCTTCACCGCGCTCGCGCTGGTCGCGGAAAACGTCATCCGCGCCAGCATCCTGTTCGCGATGTACGCCATTTTCGAAATCCTCAGCGATCAAAGCCAGGGCATTGCCGTCGTCCCGTTTTTCAGCGACCCCAGCCACCGCTTCGTCGCGCTGACCACGCTGCTGCTGGGACTCAGCCTGGGCCTGTCGAGCCTCACCGGACAACGCCACCTCGACTTGCTGAAACGCACCTCGGAAAAGCTCAACACCTATTCCGAATGGCTGCTCGGGCGCGACCTGCTGGCCAGCCTGATCGCCGACCCGCACGCGCTGACCCTCACCCGCCGCGAACGCGCGGTGCTGTTCGCCGACATCCGCGGCTTCACCTCGTGGTGCGAAGTCCGCACCCCGGAAGCCATCGTCGCGCTGATCAACCGTTATTACGATGTCGCCGAAAGCGTGCTCAACCGCCACCGGGCGATCAAATTCAAGTTTTCCGCCGACGAAGTCATGGCGGTTTTCCCCACCGCATCGGAAGCCACGGCGTCAGCCCGCGAACTGAACAGCGAATTCGCCGCCTTACTGGAAGAACACGGCCTCGGCGCCGGCATCGGCATCCACGCCGGGCCGCTGGTGGAAGGCCTGCTCGGCAGCGGCGGGGTAAAGTTCTACGACGTGATCGGCGACACCGTGAATACCGCCAAGCGCATAGAAGGCGCGGCGGCAGCGGGGGAAATCCTGATTTCGGAAAGCGCACGCGGCGGCCTGGCAGCAGGTGAACGCCGCGAAATCCAGGTCAAAGGAAAGGAAGCGCCGCTAGCGGTGTTCGTGCTGGAATAAGCACAGCAGTCCTTACCCAGTCACCCCCACGAACAACCTGGTCTTGGGCAGTCCCTGGGCGAGGAAATAGCGCTCCGCGAGGGTGGCGACGGTTTCCGGCCCGGCCAGGTAAATATCCGATTCCAGCAGGTCGGGGTGGTCGTTCACCACACCCTGCAACACGTGGTGCAGGCGCTCGTCCTGGCGCTCGTGGAGGCTGCCGAGCGCCATGCCGACCACCAGCGGGGTGAAGCGGAATTCGTCGAGGGCGTCGCTCCAGGCACGGCCTATGTTGGGCAGGTAGAGGTCGTCGAGGGACGAGGCGATCCAGTAGAGGTGGATGAGGTTGCCGGTTTCCAGCGCCATCGCGTGCTCGATCAGGCTTTTCAGCGGCGCGAATCCATCGTCGAAGGCGATGAAAATCAGGGGCCGGTCGGCTTTTTCGGCGAGGATGAATTCACCCTGCGGCCCTTCGAGCTTGACCGTGTCGCCGTGCTTCAGCTTGTCGTAAACGTAATCGGAAAACACGTTGCCTGCTTGGCGGCGCACGTGGAAATGCAGGTTGCGGTCGTCGCACGGACAGCTGGCGATGGGCAGGGTGGAGAAAATCGACTTGCTGATTTCCAGGGTCGCAGCCTGGCCGGCAAGAAAGCGCATCCGGTGGGTGCGCGGGGTTTGCAGGTGCACCAGCATATGATCCGGGCCGAGGGCTTCGACGCTCTTGACCTTGGCCTCGATCTGCTGGAACGGGATATCCTGCACTCCGCCCGCCACCGGCGCGTCGATGTCGACATCGGACACCGCGGTGTTGGAGCACATCAGCACATAGCCTTGGGTTTTTTCCGTGTCGGAAATCAGGAAGTCGTGGTGGCGCACCTTCTTCACCTGGCCCGATACCACGCGCGCCTTGCAGCGCCCGCAGTTGCCGTTACTGCAGCCGTAGTCGAGCGCCACCCCGGAACGTAGCGCGGCTTCCAGCAGGGTATCGTGGCCTTCCTGGAAAAATTCGTGGCCGCTCGGCTGGATGCGCACATGGGCAGCCATCACGCGCAGTACGCTGTCGCGCGCCACCAGCGGATTGGGCGTGCCGATTTCCAGCAATTCCTCATCCATTTGCCTGCTCAGCCAATCGCGAAAATCCTCCAGCGCGGCCTTGACCTCTTGCCCATGCTGGCTGGCGGCTTCGCCGAGCTTGTCGCTGAGTTTCTGCAACAGTTCGTCGTAACGCTTGATGCGGGCATCGACCTCGGCCACTTGCTTGCTCAGGTCGGCAATCCGTGCCGCCAGCACTTCCTTGTCGGGCAGCGCGCGTTCGAACACGCGCTTGCCGAAGGAGCGCTCCTTGATCGTGGTGATCCGGTCATACTCGCTATCGTCCTCGAACTGGGTCTGGGGATAGACACGCAAAAGTTCTTCCGGCGACACCGTGCCGTCGAACGACGGCAACTCGCCCTCTTTGATCTTCTTTTGCAGCGCGGTGCGGCTGACGCCCACCAGGCGGGCGGCACGGGAAAGGGAAAGGAGCTGCGACATGATGGTTCTCCTGATAGGCAATCTGGGGTTTTTATACTACTAATTTCGGGACACGGGAAGGGTCGCGGAGACAATACAGCAGACATTTGTCGGCTTATGCCCCATAGGATGATTTCCCGATTGGCCTTCTATCCGGCGAATTGCTACTATCATCGAAAAAACACAACATTTATCCCGTCGTCATCGCCATGGATATCATTTTTTTCATTTACGGTTTAGCCTTCATCCTGCTGGGGGT
>CALMWM010000390.1 GCA_937873435.1 uncultured Gallionellaceae bacterium | reverse complement strand
ATTCCGCCACATCGGTGGTGAAACGCAGGCGCCCGGCGGCCACGTTGCGTTTGACCATATCCTCCAGACCCGGCTCGAAAATCGGGATGCCGCCCTGCTTGAGAATGTTGATCTTGTTCACGTCCACGTCGAGACACAGTACGTCGTTGCCCACTTCGGCAAGACAGGTGCCCGTCACCAGGCCGACATAACCGGTACCAATAACACTGACTTTCATGGTGCTACTCCTATTTCCAGATTGATATTCTTTAGCGCCTGCAAAGGATCGGCGGCCTGGGTGATCGGACGTCCGATCACCAGATAGCTCGCACCGTCGCGCAAGGCTTGCAGCGGCGTGGCAACCCTGAGCTGATCGTCGATGGAAGCCGCTGCCGGCCGAATACCCGGCGTAACCAGGCAAAAATTCTTACCCAGCGCGGCGCGCAGGGGCGCGGCTTCGCGCGCCGAGCATACCACGCCGTCCAGCCCGCATTCCTGCGCTAGCCGGGCGAGGCGCAACACGCTTTCCTGCGGCTCGCCGGCAATGCCGAGTTCGGCCAGATCGTCCTTGCCCATGCTGGTCAGCACGGTGACGGCGATCAGTTTCGGGCGCCGGGGCAAACCTTCCAGCGCTTCTCGCGCGGCGCTCATCATCTTGCGCCCGCCCAGCGCATGGACATTGACCATCCACACTCCGAGCCGAGCCGCGGCCTTGCAGGCCTGCGCCACGGTATGGGGAATATCGTGGAACTTGAGATCGAGAAACACCTCGAAACGCAGAGCCACCAATTGCGCCACCAAGTCCGGCCCGGCAGTGGTGAACAGTTCCTTCCCGACTTTTACCCGGCACTGCGCGGGGTCGAGGCGGTGCGCCAGTTCGAGGGCATCGGCGGGATTGTCGTAATCGAGCGCGACGATAATCTTGGGGTCGTTCATTCAAGCTTTCCTCATAGCGGCATCCTCCTCGCCGCGACGCGGCGGGAAACTCTCCCAGCCGCCGCAGGCGGGACATTGCCAAAAATACTGGCGCGCCTTGAAACCGCACTTCTCGCAACGATACAGCGACAGCGCGGCGCTGTGCTGGTGCACCAGGTTGCGCACCAACTGCAAATCGTGGCGCCGTTCGGCTGGCGCTTCCAGCAGCTGTAACTCCAGCAGCCGCCCCAAGCCGAGCAACGTGGGGTTGCGCTGCAATTCGTCGCGCACCAGCTGGTATGCCGCCTCCACGCCCTGATTCGCCAGGGTCGCCTGGAATACCGTGTTGAGAATATCGGGCGAACCGTAGCGCGGCAAATAGCTCGCCAGCAAATCGACGCCTTCGGCGAGGCTGTCGAGGGCGCGGAAGCTCGCCAGCATACGCTCGGCCACCAACGGCAGATAGGCCGGATTTTGCGTCTCGATGCGCTTCCACAGCGCGATGGCCTCCTCGTGCTGCCCGCTTGCTGCCGCATAATCCCCGAGCAGCATGTTGGCACGCACGCAATCGCGGTTTACCTGCAACGCCGCCTGGAG
>CALMWM010000389.1 GCA_937873435.1 uncultured Gallionellaceae bacterium | reverse complement strand
TCTAGCAGGTGGTCGATGATGTTTTCTTCCAACGCCACCGGAAACACCATGGTCAGACAACAGGTTGCCGTTTTCATTTATTTCTCCCTTTCACGCAAAAGCGTGCATACATCAGCGGCAGAATCACCAGCGTCAGCACGGTCGAGGTAATCAGTCCGCCGATCACCACGATGGCCAGCGGCTTCTGGATTTCCGAACCCGGCCCGCTGGCGAACAGCAGCGGAATCAAACCGAAAGCGGTAATGCTGGCGGTCATCATCACCGGACGCAGGCGCCGCTTGGAGCCTTCCACGACCACTTCCGTCAGGCTCATGCCCTGCGCCAGCAACTGGTTGAAATAACTCAGCATCACCACGCCGTTGAGTACCGCAATGCCGAGCAGCGCGATGAAGCCCACCGAGGCCGGCACCGACAGGTATTCGCCGGTGACCGCCAATGCCAGCACACCGCCGATCATCGCGAAGGGGATGTTGGCGAACACCAGCACCGCCTGGCGCACCGAGCCGAAGGTGGAAAACAGCAGCAGGAAGATCAATCCCAATGCCACCGGCACCACGATCGCCAAGCGGGCCGCGGCGCGCTGCTGGTTCTCGAACTGGCCACCCCAGGTGATGGTATAGCCGGCCGGCAACGGCGCTGCCTGGGCCACCGCCTGCTGGGCATCCGCGACGAAGCCGACCAGGTCGCGCCCGCGCACGTTGGCAGCCACCACCACATAGCGCTGGGCATTTTCGCGGTCGATCTTGACCGGCCCGCCCATGCGTTTGAGACGGGCGATGGTGGCCAGCGGCACGCTCTGGCCCGACGGCAAGGTAATCCGCAAGTCCGCGAACAAACTCGGCGCGCCGCGCAAATCGTCCTCGCCGCGCAGCAGCACCGGGGTGCGCCGCGCGCCTTCCAGCACGGTGCCGACGATCTGGCCTTCGAGTTGGGCGCGCAGCATGGCTTCCAGCTCGTCCACCGCCAGCCCCATGCGTCCGGCGGCAAGGCGGTCGATTTCCACCTTGAGGTATTGCAAGCCCTCGTTCTGCACGCGGTAGACATCCTCGGCGCCCTTCACGGTTTTCAGTGCCGTCTCGGTTTTCAGCACCAGTTGATTGAGCATTTCCAGGTCGGGACCGTAGATTTTCACCGCCACGTCGCCGCGCACGCCGATGATCATTTCCGACACGCGCATTTCGATGGGCTGGGTGAAGTTATAGGCAAGGCCGGGAAAGTCCTTGAGCACCTCGCGCAATTGGTCGGTGAGCCATTCCTTGTTCGGCTTGCGCCATTCGTTGCGCGGTTTCAGCACCAGGAAGGTGTCGGTCTGGTTGAAGCCCATCGGATCGAGGCCCAACTCGTCCGAGCCGGCGCGCGCGACTACCCCTTTCACTTCCGGGACGCGCGCCATGATCGCTTGCTGGAGCTTGAGGTCGAGGTCGGTGCTTTGCTTGAGGTTGATCGACGGCAACTTTTCGAGACCGATCAGGATGTCGCCCTCGTCCATGGTCGGCATGAAGGTCTTACCGATCAACGGGTACACCGCCACCGTCACCGCCAACGCCACGCCGGCGATCAGCGCGATGGTCTTCGGGCGTGCCAGCGAGAAGCGCAGCACCGGCTCGTAGATCGCCAGCAGCTTGCGCACCAGCCACGGGTCGCCGTGTCCGCCTTCCTTGAGCAAGTAGGAAGCCAGCACCGGGATGATGGTCAGCGACAGCAGCAGCGACGCGGCCAGCGCGAACACGATGGTCAGCGCCACCGGGATGAACAGCTTGCCCTCCAGACCTTGCAGGGTGAGCAGCGGCAGGAACACCACGATGATGATGATTACGCCGGAAGTCACCGGCACCACCACTTCGCGCACCGAGCGGTAAATCACATGCAGGCGCGGCAGGTTGACGCTGCCGCGGTCATGGGCGAGATGGGAAACGGTGTTCTCGACCACCACCACCGCCGCATCCACCAACATGCCGATGGCGATCGCCAGCCCGCCCAGGCTCATCAGGTTGGCGGACAGGCCGAACTGGCGCATCAGGATAAAGGTGATCAGCGCCGCCAGCGGCAGCGTCAACGCCACCACCAGCGCGGCACGCAGGTTGCCGAGGAACAGCACCAGCAGGATCACCACCAGCACGATGGCTTCCATCAGGGCTTTCGCCACCGTGCCGACGGCGCGTTCGACCAGGTTGCCGCGGTCGTAGAAGATCACGATCTTGACCCCCGGCGGCAGGCCGGATTCGATTTGCTTGAGGCGTTCCTTGACGCCGCCCACCACCTGTTGCGCATTCGCGCCACGCAGGCCCAGCACCAGCCCTTCGACCGCCTCGCCCTTGCCGTCCTTGGTCACCGCGCCGTAGCGCGAGAGATGCCCGAGGCGCACCACGGCGACATCGCCGACCCGTACCAGCTTGCCGTCGCGGCTGGCGACGACGATGTTGCGCAGGTCGTCCAGGGTCTTGACGTTGCCCTCGACGCGCACCACCAGCACTTCCTCGCCGTCCTTGATGCGCCCCGCGCCATCGTTGCGGTTATTGGTTTCCAGGGCTTTTTGCAATTGCTCCAGCGAGACGCCGCGCGCATTCAGCGCGTTGTTGTCGGGCATCACCTCGAAGCTCCTGACCATCCCGCCCAGGGTATTGACGTCGGCCACCCCCGGCAGGGTGCGCAACTGCGGACGGATCACCCAGTCGAGCAGGCTGCGCCGCTCCATCAGGCTCAAATCGCCGCCCTCGATGGTGAACATCAGCATTTCGCCGAGCGGCGTGGTGATCGGCGCCAGACCGCCGGTCACGCCCGCCGGCAAATCCTTCATCACGCCGTTCAGGCGCTCGGCTACCTGGTTGCGCGCCCAGTAGATGTCGGTGCCTTCCTCGAAATCGACGGTGATGTCGGTCAGTGCGTATTTGGACAGAGAACGCAGGATTTTCTTGTTGGGGATGCCCAGCAATTCCACCTCGACCGGCGCGGTAATCCGCGCCTCGACTTCCTCCGGCGTCATGCCGGGGGCTTTCAGGATCACTTTGACCTGGGTCGATGAAACATCGGGAAAGGCATCTATGGGTAACTGCTGGAACGCCAGCACCCCGCCGCCGACCACCAGCAGGGTAAGCAACAGCGTGACCAGCCGCTGGGTCAAGGCGAATTCGACGATGCGTGAAATCATTATTCACCCTTTCCCTGTCCCTGCCATGCCCCGCGCAGTGCCGCCACGCCGCGCACCGCAATGCGCTCGTCGCCGCCCAGACCGCCGATCACCGCGCCGGCGGCGGTTTCCGCCAGCACTTTCACCGGCTGGACGAGAAAGCCCTTGGGGCTTTGCACGAACACGTAAGTCCGGTTCTGGTCGCGCATCAGCGCGGTCGCGGGGATGCGCCATTGCTTCCCGGCGGCGGAGGAACTCACCTCCGCCTCGACGTACTGGCCGGGGCGCAGGCGTTCGGTGCCCGAGGTGATCTCCGCGCGCACCATCACGGTCTGGCTGCCTTCCTCCACGCTACGCCCGACGGCGATAATCTTTCCCGTCGCCGAGAATTCCGAAATATTGACGGCTTCGCCGCCGCTCAACAAAGAGGCCTGCGCCAACGGCACTTGAATCTCGACCCACAAGGGCTTGAGCTTCGCCAGCTTGTACAAGGGGGCGGCAGCTTCGACGCGCTGCCCCACCGTCGCCATCTGTTCCAGCACCACGCCGTCGGCCGGCGCGACAATATCCACGGTTCCGCTCAAGGCGGCGTTCTTTTTCAGGCGTGCCTGTGCCGCTTCCCCGATCCCGGCCAGCTTCAACGCCTGGCTGCGCTCGGCAAGCTGGGCGGCGCTTTCGGCGTAATGCCCTTGGGCGGCAAGATAGCGGCTTTCGGCCACGATGCCTTCGCGGAACAGTTTTTCATCGCGCGCCAGCGTGTTGCCGGCCAGTTGCGCCTGCGTCGCCGCTTGCAGGAAACCGCGCTGGATGTCGGCGAGTGCCGGGCTTTGCAAGCGCGCCAACAGTTGACCCTTCTTCACGCTCTGGCTGGCGGCGACCGCCAGGGTTTCGACCAGGCCGGCAAGCGGCGCGGCGACGATGTGCAACTGGTTGTTCGGCACCACCACCTGCCCCGGCATAGCGTTGCCAGCGGCGGCAGCGACGCTTTTCAGCGGCGCGACTTCCAACCCCATGGCCTGCACTTGCTTGGGCGAAATCAGGACTTCTTCAGCGGCGAACAACGGCGCGGACAGCAACAGCCCGCCCACCAGAATTAAACGGAATTTTTTCATGGAATCCAATCTCCTTTGCCGCTGGGCGACACAAGGTAATCAATATTCGCCCCGGCACGGGGCATGGGTTTTGATTCTAGTACAGGAAACTGGAAGCGACAGGCGGCGCTTGCGCGGGCGGATTCAGCCTATGAAAAACGGGGAAGTAGGACAGCGACACAAGGTGCAAGCGCACCGCCGCCGGTGTTGCAGGTTGTTGGGAAATCGTGTCGACCGCGACGACCAGGTCGTCGCCGGAGAAAAACTGGTCGCGCCTGAATTCCGACGGGGCGCTGACCGCGGGCGATTCAGAATGATCGACGTGCAACTCGGCGAAGTCATGCAGTGCGCCGACATGCAACTCGTCGAGATGAATGTGCGCTTCGACATCGCCATTCAAACCGCCGGCATGGGCGTGCAGCAACGGGACGAAGCATTGCAGCAACGCCAGAAGCCACACCAGCAGGAAGGATTTGTGCCTTTGGATCATGGGCTTATTGTAAGCGCAAAAGCCCGTTGGGTTCAATGTTTCCCGGTGCTGCCGAATCCGCCGTGCCCGCGCTCGCTCTCGACGAACTCGTCCACCACGTTGAAACCCACCTGCACCACCGGCACCACCACCAGTTGCGCGATGCGTTCCAGCGGATTGAGAATGAACGGGGTCTGGCCGCGATTCCAGCAGGACACATAAATCTGCCCCTGGTAATCCGAGTCGATCAAGCCCACCAGGTTGCCAAGCACGATGCCATGCTTATGCCCCAGCCCGGAACGCGGCAGGATTATCGCCGCCAGCTTGGGATCGTCGAGGTGAATAGCGATGCCGGTGGGAATCAGCTCGGTCTGGCCGGGATGGATGGTCAGCACATGCTCGGTGCAGGCGCGCAAATCGAGCCCGGCGGCCCCCGGCGTGGCGTAGCAAGGGGGATGTTGTTTGAGGCGGTCGTCGAGAATCTTGATGTCGATTTTTTTCATGGTTTTCTTTCTTCGCGTAATGATTGAGCCGGGTTCAAACTATCAACATAATGCGTCCAGAAAGCTCTTGGCCTGACTAATAGCCCAAGCCGCTTTCTCTGCACCGATATCTTCGCCGGTATAGTCCGCTAGCAAGCGAATTCGCTCTACCTGATTAAGCGATCTGCCAAAGTCTGCGGAAACAATACCCGGCTTCACCAAATATTTCCCGAAGGCACCGATCAAGCCGCTGTGGGTCTTGGTTTCCGCAGGATTAGCATGAGCACCGGATCGCAATAATGCCGCATGGGCAGCATCGAACATGGCGTAATAGGCGCGATTGCAAGCCCCCTCGAAATCACCATCGGCCAGGAGCAATCTGGCTGAAGCCAAAGCCCGATTCGCTTTCTCCGTATAATCTTCCGGGCTCACAAGCGCACCCCATCGCGCCGGATATTTTCGATCAAGGCAGGATTGTTGAATTGCTCCGGGTGCGCCCACTCGTCCTCCCAAAGCGGAATCGCTTCGATCAGCACCCCGGTTTCCAGCATGACATCGAAGGCAATGCTCGCCATATCAAGGGCGGCATCGGCGCGATGGCCATGCGCTCCACGAAGCACCACCGCAAGATCAGCATCGCTGTCTTGACGATGAGTGCGACGGGCGCGGCTGCCGAACAACACCGCCTCGGCCAGATCGTACTGGCTAGAGAGCTTGGCAAGAAAGGCGCGTGCCGCCTGTTGGGTGGCATAATCGATATTATGACTCATGGCGTTTCATTTCAGCCTCGGTGAAACAAGTCTGGCGATATGGTCGATCAACTGCCGTGCCACGATGTTTTTCAGCGCGCGCGGCAAGGGGTGCGCCCCGTCATCGTCGAACAGCACCAGTTCGTTTTCGTCGCTGCCGATGGCCTGCTGCGCCAGGTTGGCGGCAAGCAACGGGAGCCTCTTGCGACGGCGCTTGGCTTCGGCGTTCTCATAAAGGTTTTCGCTTTCCGCCGCGAAACCCACGCAAAACGGCGCGTCGGGATGGCTCGCCACGCTTGCCAGGATATCCGGGTTTTGTGTCAGTTCGAGTGTCAGTGAACTGCCGTCCTTCTTGATTTTTTGCACGCTGGCATTCGCCACGCGGTAATCGGCTACCGCCGCCACGCCGATGAAAATATCGCAGCCCGCGACGTCGCGCTCGACCGCATCGAACATTTCCTGGGCGCTGACGACCTGGATCGTCTTTGCCCGCGACGGCGCCGTCAAACAGGTCGGGCCGCTCACCAGCACCACTTCGGCGCCCGCATCGAGCGCGGCTTGCGCGACAGCGTAGCCCAGCTTGCCGGAACTGGCATTGGTGATGCCGCGCACCGGGTCGATGGCCTCGAAGGTCGGCCCGGCGGTGATCAGGACTTTCTTGCCCTGCAACACCTTGGCTTGCCATACCGCTTCCAGCGCGTCGGCCAATTCCAAAGGTTCCAGCATCCGCCCCATGCCGGTTTCGCCGTGGGCATCGATCGCCTGTTCTCCATCCTGCTGGGCGAACCCAACATCCGCGAGGTCATCCCCTTCCCCAAGACGCAGACCGGCCTCGATCCGATGACCGAGGCCCCCACGGCCGTCGTGGACGAGCAGTTGCGGGAGCTGGGGATCGGCCTGCGGCCCGAGACCCGCGCCGGCCTGGAAGCAGAGGGGGAGGCGCCGCCGGGGTGACCACCGGGGACCTCTTCGGCGCGGAGCGAGAGGCGCGGCGCCGCTCGGCCGAGCCTCTCGCCGCCCGGATGCGGCCCCGCTCCCTGGCCGAGGTTGTGGGCCAGCAG
>CALMWM010000388.1 GCA_937873435.1 uncultured Gallionellaceae bacterium | reverse complement strand
CGACCACTTTGTACATCTCAAGCCTCCGACGCTCTATATCAACTCCTCGATCATCACCGTGACGCGACATGGTTTTGGAAATGTTATCCATGTGAAACGTGACTGCGGCTGCCGACAATATCTGAGGGTGTTGTCTTATCATATTTAGCGCACGCTCCCTTATTTCCGGCTGACTTGACAATAGGCCGTCTTCGAGAAACCGGTAGGCCACTTCCCATTCTTGAACACTGATCGCTTCCTCCGAACGAGCGAGCTGAGAGACAATCGTTGACCGTGGCGCGGCACAACCGGTCAATATGGCAATGACGGCGATAACTGTAAAATATTTCAAAATCATTTCCCTTGGCTTAATTATATCCTTCGACACAACCGCATCGCCTCCAATGTCAGCAATCTGGAAAGACGGTGCTTCCATACCCGACCTATTTGGGAAGTTGGCCGATTCTTGGAAGATGTTCTGCGTTTAGGCCTCACTCTGTGACGGTACTTGTAATCCCTCAAGGTACTCAATGAGTCCTGCATAGAACTGCAGAAGGATGCCCTTAATCTGTTGAAGTCCGTAATTCTCGCCTTGAAAGTCGAGATAAATATCTGGCTCTCTGGAAGTGAAAAAATACTGATACCAATTGCTGATAGGAGGATCAGAACCAATCGCAGTGATATGGCCTCGATCCGCCCAGTGAAAGTGCTTGCTCGCATTAGCTGTGTGGGCGCATATCGAGAGCACGTTTGTGATATGGCGTTTGAAATCACAACGTGGATTCGGTAGGCAATGTGTATTGACTATCCATTGCGGCGACATGTTTGGCAGCACCCAAACCTCGTTCTTTGGCCCTGAGAAAGGCTCAGGAACGGATGCGGAGGAATAGAACTTCTGTATCCACTCGGCGAGCACTGCTGCGGTCAGGATAAAATTGAAAACGTCGTAGGGATGGGGAGTTCTAGTGAGCTTCTCTGCATCCCACTTGAGCTTCGATAGCAGATCGGACGGGCGTTCGATGCCGTAAGAGAACTGTTCCATGGTCTTCTTCAGCTTGGTCACAATGCGTTCCGAGAAAATTGCGACTATGTGGTTGAATGCGGTGCTAACGGGCTTCGCGAGGGTTTTCGAATTGCTGGTTCCTGATTTTGTCAACCCGCATATTTGATAATAATACGGATCGATGATCGAGTGGCTGCTTTGAGGAAAATATCCGACCGTCTGTTCTTGGCACAAAACCGCCGTCCTCCAATCTCAGGCTTGCCCTCACCCCCCCTGCAAGAACAAGCCCGAACCTCCACCGCTTACTCGGTCACACGGACTTTCTTTTCTTCCTTGATCGTCGAATTGATTTCCACCCGGCGGTTTTGCGCGCGGCCCTCCGCGGTTTTGTTGTCCGCGACCGGGCGGGTCGCGGCCTCGCCCTGGGTGGCGATGCGCTCGGCGGCGACGTCTTTGGCGACCAGGTAGGCTTTCACCGATTCGGCGCGGGCGGCGGACAGTTTCTCGTTCCAGGCGTCCGAACCCGTGCTGTCGGTATGCCCGCTAACCGCCAGGCTGGCGTCCGGGTACTTGGCCGCGAATGCGACGACTTCACCCAGCTTGGCATCCGCATCCGGCTTCAACTTGGCCGAATCGGTATCGAAATTCGTCCCTTCGATGGTGACGGGCTTATCGGAAAATATCGTTTTGAAAGTTTCCTTGACCGGTTCCGGCGGCGCTGCCTCGGCGGGTTTGACGCATTCGACGAGGCCGCTCGCGTCGGCAATGCTGTCCTTAGAGCCTGCGGCGGCGTTGCCGTCTAGCTGCATTGCCACGCGAAAACCGGCGTTGCCGTTGCGGTCGCCGCTCGAATTCCTGATGCGCCTGGCCGTCCTGGCGACTTCCGCCCCGCTGCCCAGCGCCGCGCCGCGCTGGATGTGCACGTCGCAATCGCAGCCAAAACAGCCTTCCACCCACTCCCAGACGTTACCGTGCATGTCGTACAGACCGAAAGCGTTCGGTTTCAGGGTGCCGACCGGCATGGTTTGGGTATTGCTCCATTGGCTGCCGCATTCGTCGCAATTGGCGCTGGCGCTGCCGGCGGCCTTTCCGCGCGGGCGCTCCGGGGCGGTCCCGGCACGCGCCGCGTATTCCCACTCCGCTTCGCTGAGCAGGCGGTAAGTCTTGCCGGTCTTCTGCGACAACCATTGCAGGTATTGTTGGGCATCGTCCCAACTGATGTTCATCACCGGATGCCGGCCGCGCCCCCAGCCTTCGTCGTTCGGAAGATAAGCGCCGCAACCGCTGGCGGCTACGCACGCCTCCCATTCGTCGAAAGTCACTTCGAATTTACCGGCGGCAAAGGCCCGGCCGATGGCGATCTTGCGTTGCGAGCCGGCTTCGTCGAGCACGAAACTACCCGCCGGAATCGCCACCATTTCCGGGCATTCGGCGCAGTCGCGGAAGGAGTCTAGCGCCGCGCCGCCGGAACCGACTTCCTCCCTGGGCCGCGCGTTAACCGCCGCGGATACACAACAGGCCAGCAAGAGTGCCGCCAACCGGAATGAAAAGCCCTGCATCGCCATAACATAGCTCCATGATTTTTATAATTAAACGATGAATTTTACAGATAATCGCGTTTCCAACAAAGCAGTATCTGGCTTCCGAACCCGGCGAACCCAGCCAGCATTTGACATGGGCTGTACAATAGCACCCATGACAAACGCCGACACCCCACCCTTTTCCGCCCTGGTTCCCGACTTCATCCTGGATGCGCTCGACAGCGTCGGCCTGCGCGGCGACGGACGCCTGCTCGCACTCAACAGCTACGAAAACCGCGTCTACCAGGTCGGGATGGAAGAAGGCGCGCCGCTGGTGGCCAAGTTTTACCGCCCGGCGCGCTGGAGCAACGCCGCCATCCTCGAAGAGCACGCCTTCGTCGAAGAACTGGCGCAGCGCGAAATCCCGGCGGTACCGGCACTACGCTTGGCCGACGGGCTATCGCTGCACGAATTCGGCGGCTTCCGTTTCGCGGTATTCCCCAAGCAAGGCGGACGCGCGCCCGAACTCGACGGCAAGGACACGCTGGAATGGATGGGGCGCTTTATCGGACGCATCCACGCCGTCGGCGCGCTGACGCCGTTCCAGGCGCGCCCCGTGCAGGACATCGCCAGCTTCGGCATCGAGCCTGGCGAATTCCTGCTGGCGCACGGCTTCATCCCGGACGAACTGGCCGAAGTCTACCGCAGCGTGTGGCTGCAAGCGCTCGACGGCGTGCGGCGCTGCTTCGAGCGCGCCGGTGCGGTGAACACCCTGCGCCTGCATGGCGACTGCCATGTCGGCAACGTGTTGTGGACCGGCGACGGCCCGCACTTCGTCGATTTCGACGACAGCCGCATGGGGCCTGCCATACAGGACTTGTGGATGCTCTTGTCGGGGAATCGCGCCGAGAGGGGGATCCGGTTGAGGTACCTGTTGGCTGGTTGCGAGACCTTTTTCGATTTCAATCCGCGCGAATTACATCTGATCGAAGCCTTGCGGACGTTGCGTTTGATCCACTACGCCGCCTGGATCGCGCGACGATGGGACGACCTCGCTCATCGGCTTCAATTGGGCCAACTCCGTGTCCAACGCAACCATCGAGCGAGGCGCCGGCGTGCGAAAGGCTCTCGGCCTCGAGGACAACGTCCGCTTCGAACACCACATTACCGAGACGTGGAAGTCTATCGTCGTCCAGCCCTACGACCGGACGACCGAATTGGTCGATCTCGCGAAGCATGTGGCCAACATCTCGGCCAAGCACGAGGGAGGCCGGCCGAGCGTCGAGGCGACGCGCGAGCACCCGTCGGACATCCTGGACTATTTCATGC
>CALMWM010000387.1 GCA_937873435.1 uncultured Gallionellaceae bacterium | reverse complement strand
TCCGGAATAGTAAACAGTAATGCTTATATGTGGCGCTGCGTCAGGCAATAGCGCTGGTGTATTTGAAAATTTGCAAATTGTCTAGTCGAGCCGGTCGCGAGTCAGTGAACATCTTGGGTTTAAGCCGGCAAGCCTATTGTCTCCGCAGTCCTGCGGGTTTATGCTGCATATAAATGTTTCCTGCGGTCTGTGGACGAGTTTAGTCCCTAAAACAGGCTATTCCGTGCACAGGCCCAGCCATGCGCAACGGGCGGAAGCTGTCAATAAAACTGTCGGCGCGCCTGGTGGCCGTCAAGGGTAATGTCATGATGATTTCGATTGCGCTTTCCGTCGTTGCACTGCCGCTGGCATGGCTTGCCTGCGTCCTTGCCGCGTCGGGTCGCGCATTCTCCAATAATTTGCCGGAGGCGTCGTGCTCGCTTTGCCGGCGCTGAAATCGAATCGCGCATCTGTGGGCTTGGCGGCTTGTCTGCTGGGTTTGGCGTTGCTGGCAGTTTCCGCTGCCGGGGCGCATCCGATGGAACTGGATGCGATGTCGGTTGCCGAGCACTATCGTGCGGCCGAGCCGATGCGGGAAGATCCTGTTGCGCTTATCCGCGACATGGCGTCATCCCCCGATGTGGCGGTATTTCCTATCCAGGTAGTCGGTCCCATCGTTGTCAGTGAAGCGCCCGGCATGAATCTAAGCAACAAGCTCGCGCTGGGGCCGGGGGATGCTTCGATTGCGGTGATCTACCCCGACATCGGCGAGCCTTATCGCAGCGTGTTCGCACAGATTATCGAGGGCATCGAGTCCAAGGCCAAGGCGCCGGTCGCCAATTACCCGGTGGGGGCGAACGTGGATGTCGGCGAGTTGAAGAACACGTTGCGCCGCCAGGATACCAGGGTGGTGATCGCGCTGGGACGGCAGGGGCTGAAGATCGCATCCATGCTGGATCGTAATATCGGCGTGGTGGTGGCCGGGGTGTTGTCGGCGCCGGAAAACGAAGCGCGCGATTTCCCGATCATCAACCTGACGCCGGACCCGGCGCTGCTGTTTTCGCGCATGAAGGGGCTGATGCCTGGCACCCGGCGCATATTTGCCGTTTACGATCCGCGCCACAACGGCTGGTTGATGCGTCTGGCGAAAGAGGCGGCGCGTTCCCAGGGAATAGAGTTGGTGCTCTATGAGGCACAGGATTTGCGTAATGCCATGCGCGCTTACCAGGAAATCCTTGCCACCGTCGATAGCCGCCAGGATGCGTTATGGTTGCCGCAGGACTCCACCACCGTGGAGGAGAGCACGGTGCTGCCCATGGTGCTGCAGGAATCCTGGAATCGCAATCTGGCAGTGTTTTCCAGCAACTTCAGCCATGTCAAACGCGGCGTGTTGTTCTCGCTTTATCCCAACAACGTCGATCTGGGACGCCGCCTCGCCGGTTCGGCGCAGGGTTTCCTGAATACCGGCGATTTCGCTGTGCGTGGCATGTTGCCGTTACGCGAAGTATTGATGGCGGTTAATCTGCGCACCGCCAAGCATATCGGGTGCAATCCGGGGCGGCAATCGCAGGGATTCGATCTGGTTTTCCCGGAGCAATAGCGCGCGTTCCTTATGAAGAATATATTTTTCGCGTTTCTCGGCAAATTCACTTTTCAACGCCAACTAAGCGTCACGGTAACGCTCGGCATTCTTTTCCTGGCGTTGTTTTCCTCGCTGGTGGGGGCGTGGCTGGGCAATGAACGGGTGCGTCGCAACGTTCTCGAGCAAGGTCAGCGTGTTACCGAAAACCTGGCGCACCAGAGTGCATTGGCGCTGATTTATGCTTCCGCCGACAATGCCGCCGATGCGGCAAGTGCGACCTTGGCGTTTCCTGGGGTGGTCTGGGTGGAAATCCGCGATAACAACCAGCATGTTTTGCTGGCGCGGGGCAGCGCAAGCGCCGCCGATCTTCCCCCTCGCAGCGGCCAGGAGAGCAGCTCGCCAAACGCCGTTCTCGATGGAGAAAGCCCGGATGCCTGGCGCTTCGCGGCGCCGGTCTATTCGCAGTCTTCCGCTGAGTCGCCGTTTCATGAGGCGGCAGCCCCCGAGTTGCTTGGCCGTGTTTCCGTGGTGGTGAGCAAGGCGGCGTTGGCTCAGGTGACTACCGAAATCTTTTCGGCCAACCTGGCGACCTCGTTTTCTTTCGCGCTGCTGTTCCTGTTCCTGCTCCGCTTCCTCACTCGCCATATGATGCTGCCGCTGAACCATTTGTCGGCCAGCATGGGACGCGCCGAGGCGGGAGAGGCAGAAGTGCGCGCCGAACTTGGCGGCCCCAAGGATATTGCCGACATGGCACATGCATTCAACAGCATGATGACGGTACTGGAGGAACGCGAGCGGGAATTGCGCCAGCTCAACCAGACGCTGGAGCAACGTGTCAACGAAGAAGCCGCAAAGAACCGCGAAAAGGATCACCTGATGATCCAGCAATCGCGCCTCGCGGCAATGGGCGAGATGATCGGCAATATTGCGCATCAGTGGCGGCAACCGATCAATGCGGTAAACCTGATCCTGGCGAACATCAAGGATGCTTACGAATTCAACGAGTTGAACAAGGAATATCTCGACGAGCAGGTAAGCACCGGGCAGCGGATCATCCAACGGATGTCCGGCACCATCGACGATTTCCGCAGCTTTTTCAAACCGAGCAAGGAAAAAACCAAATTTCGTCTCTGCGACGGGGTGGAAGAGGCCGTCAAGATGGTCGAGCAGGGTTTCCAGAACCTCAACGTCGATATTGTTCTCGTTAAAAGCGGCGAACCGTGCGAGGTGCTGGGTTTTCCCAACGAGTTCGCGCAGGTGGTGCTGAATGTGCTGGCTAACGCCAAGGACGCCCTTGCCGAGAAAAACATCGCCGGAAAAGTGCAGATACGGATCGAAAAAGACGCGAAAACGGCCATCGTGGCCATCCGCGATAATGGAGGCGGCATTCCCGAGGAAATCCTGGGCAAGGTATTCGACCCCTATTTCACCACCAAGGAAAAAGGTACCGGCATCGGCCTGTACATGTCGAAAATGATCATGGAAAACATGGGCGGCGACATCTCCGCTGGGAATGTCGGGGATGGCGCGGAAATGCTGATCCGCGTGCCGCTCGCCTAGCGACTGTAAAGACGCAAGAGTTTGCGTCTCTCCCGGTCAACTCCTTATTTGCCGTTCAAGTAGCGCCCCTCGTCGAAGGTGGCGACCCATTCCGGCCGGTAGACCACCATCAGGGTGATCGCCATGCCGGTGGAAATGCCCTCCGACCAGCCCATCAGGATGTAATAAGGCAGGTAATGGGCTTTGAGATAGTCCAGGGTGTAGGCGCCGGAGAGAACCAGCGTCAGCGTCGAAACCAGCCCGGTTGCAGCCATGGTGATGGCGGCGCCAAGGAAGGCGTTGAGGAAAATGTAAATGAACAGGTGGTTGGGCAGGGTTTTGTCGATCAGCCGGAACAGGCCATAACTGAGCAAAATCGGCAGCACGCCCATGGTTAGCGCATTGATCGAAAAGCTCTGCCAGCCGCCGTCGGCCGAGAGCGTGACGGCAACGGTGACGATGGCGGCGGCAACGATGGCGAGTTGGGCGCGGAACATCAGCGCGAGCAGGGTGGCACCGAGCAGATGAAAATTTAGTCCGGGGCGGATGCCGGTCTTGATACTCCACAGCACCATCAGGCCGACACAGGCGCCGAGCCAGACATGTTGCTGGAGATTGTCCTTGAAGCGGTGCCACGGCGCTGTCAGCAACGCCCATCCCAAGACGACCGCAAACAGCGCATGTCCGCTCCAATACCAGGCTTCGGGAAGAAGATGGTCGGGTAAATTCATTCGGTTATTCTAAGCTATACTTTCGGCCTGACAATGACAAATATCGGCAAGGAGAATGTTTTGCGTTTAGTGCTTTTCGATCTGGACAATACGCTGCTGGCCGGCGACAGCGATTTCGAGTGGGCGCAGTTCCTTATTGAGCAGGGCGTGCTCGACCGCGA
>CALMWM010000386.1 GCA_937873435.1 uncultured Gallionellaceae bacterium | reverse complement strand
GGCTGGCGTGGGCAGTGGATACGCAACATGACCACCTGATTTCCAGAACGGCCTGCCGCTCCGTTATCCCGCACAGGCGTTTTTCACTTTTCTGCTTCCAGGCGCCAAGCCACCAGCACACAAGCCGCCAGCGCACAGGCCGCCGCCAGGGTAAAGGTCGCCTGCGGCCCCAGCGTTTCCCAGGCCAGGCCGCTGTACAAGCTGCCGAGCGTACCGCCAGCGCCGAAGGAAAAGCTGTTGTAAAGCGCCTGCCCGCGTGCCTGGTGTTTGCCGCGGAACAGGCGATGCACCGTTTCCACCGCCGCCGAGTGATAGACGCCGAAAGTAGCGGCGTGCATCAGTTGCGCGGCCAGCACCACGGCCACCCAACCCACTCCCCAGCCTATCATCAGGAAACGCACCACCGCGAAGATGAAGCTTGCCAACAGCATCTGGCGCAGGGTGAAACGCCGCAACAGGCGCGGCATCAGCAGGAAAATCCCGATTTCGCTCACCACCCCGAGCGCCCACAGCAGGCCGACGCTGCTCTTGGCGTAGCCGTGGTCGACCAGGTAAATGGAATAGAAGGTGTAATACGGTCCGTGCGCCGCAGCCATCAAAAAACCGCCGATGAAAAACGCCAACACCGCCGGTCGGCGCAGAATATGCCACAACGGCAGATGATCGGTATCGTGCGCCACCACCCGCGCTTCCGGGATATGCCGGGTAATCAGCAACAACCCCGCCATGATGCCGACAATCGCCCACAGCAAAACCCGGATCGGGAACACGTCGAACACATAGCCCAGGCCGGTCACCATAGCGATGAAACCGACCGAACCCCACAGGCGGATACGCCCGTATTTCGCGGTTCTGTCGCCGAGGTGGCTCAGGGTGGTGGCCTCCACCAGCGGCAGCGAGGCGCTCCAGAAAAGGCTGACCAGCGACATTACCGCGAACACCCACCAGAAACCATTGCCGGCGAACATCCCGGTAAAGGTCAGCAGGCTCAGGCCCGTCGTTGCCTGCACGATTCGCACCCGCCGTCCCAAATGGTCCGCCAGCCAGCCCCAGGCGGTGGGCGCAAAAATCCGCACCACCTGGAACAGCGACATCAGGATACCGATCTGGAACGCCGTGAATTCCAGCGATTTGAGATACAGCCCCCAGAACGGCGCCATCGCCCCGACGAAGGCGAAATAAAAGAAATAGAAGCCGGACAGGCGCCAGTAGGGAAGATCGCGCATGTTCAGGGCCTTTCCCAGGAAGACACGCCGCCTTCGACGATGCGAAACAGGGGATGGACTTGCGGCGTGACCACCTCGGCAAACTCGTCGAGCTTCACCGGATCGCGCAGCGCGAGCTTGCGGCGCAAATGAGACCACTCGAAAGCCAACTGCCCGGAAGTGGCCTCCAGTTGAACTGTCAACCGTTCAGCCCCGATTTTCCCCGCATCGAAGCGATAGCTGCGGCGCCCGGCCTCGGCCCATACTTCAGCCAGATAGGTGTCGATAGCTGCAAGAGTATCGTCTGCCTGACGGAAGCGTTCCAGCTGAGGATGGTAGCGATAGCCGCGCGTCAGCCCGGCCAACACCTTCCGCGCCAAGAGCGCCTCGCGCCACAAGGCGACCAGGCCGAGCGCATCCAAATAGCGCGGATGCAGCGTCCATAGCCTCATGGAAGAACAACCCGGCTCAGCCTGTGATCTTCGGCGTCGCGCACACCACGTCACCGCACTGGGCGCGATGGCGCATGGCATGGTCGATCAGGGTCAGCGCCAGCATCGCCTCGGCAATCGGCGTGGCGCGAATGCCAACGCAGGGATCGTGGCGCCCCTCGGTGGAAACGCTGATCGGGTTGCCCGCCTTGTCGATGGAGTTGCGCGCGATACGGATGCTGGAAGTCGGCTTGATGGCGATATTCACCACGATGTCCTGGCCGGTCGAAATACCACCGAGAATGCCCCCGGCGTGGTTGGAAAGGAAACCTTGCGGCGTCAGTTCGTCGCCGTGCTCGCTGCCTTTCTGGGCAATGGACGCAAAGCCCGCGCCGATCTCCACCCCCTTAACCGCGCCGATGCTCATCAACGCATGGGCGATGTCGGCGTCGAGACGGTCGTACACCGGCTCGCCCCAGCCTACCGGGCAGCCCTCGGCCACCACGGTAATCTTCGCGCCGACCGAATCGCCGGCATGGCGCAGCTCATCCATGTAGGCTTCGAGTTGCGACACGAAACTCTCGTCACCGACGAAAAAGGCATTCTGCCCGACTGCATCCCAGGATTTGAACGGCACCGCGATAGGCCCG
>CALMWM010000385.1 GCA_937873435.1 uncultured Gallionellaceae bacterium | reverse complement strand
CCCGCTGGCGGGAGAAGGGCCGGGGATGAGGGACTACGCACTCGTGGAGATGTGCTTCATCGGCAAACGCCCTCTCCCCAACCCCTCTCCCACCAGTGGGCGAGGGGCTTTCCTCAGTTCGTGGTGCAATGAGTAATCTGATCCTGCTGGTTGCCTGCTTCGTGCTCGGCATGGCCCTGCGCCGTGCCGGCAAGCTGCCGGAGCGCGCGCCGGCAGCGTTCAACAGCTTCATCATCCACATTTCCCTGCCGGCGCTGACCCTGCTGTATGTCCACGATCTGCGCTGGAACCCGAGTTACGGCTTGGCTGCGGCGATGCCCTGGCTGCATTTCGGCTTGGGGGCGGGGTTCTTCTGGGCAGTCGGGCGGGCGCTGAAATTGCCGCGCCCCACCATCGGCGCGCTGATGCTGACCGGCGGGCTGGGCAATACCTCGTTCTTCGGCCTGCCGATGATCGAGACTTTCTACGGTAAGGAAGGGCTGGCGACCGGCATCATCGCCGACCAGTTGGGCTCCTTCCTGACCTTGTCCACCCTGGGCATTCTGTTTGCCAACCTGTACTCTTCCGGCGCGACCTCGGCGGGCGCGATCATCCGCAAGATCGTGCTGTTCCCGCCGTTCATCGCGTTGCTTGCAGCACTGGCGCTGATACCCGTCGATTACCCGCTGTGGGCGGTGACGGTGCTGAAGCGCCTGGGAGACACGCTGGCGCCGCTGGCGCTGGTCTCGGTAGGCTTCCAGTTGCGTCTCGGGCATCTGGCCGGGAATAGCCGCAACCTGGCTATCGGGCTTCTTTTCAAACTGCTGCTCGCGCCGTTGGCGCTGTTCCTGCTGTACGTCGAGCTGATCGGGGCCGGCGGCCAAGTCATCCAGGTCACGCTGTTCGAGGCGGCGATGCCGCCGATGATCACCGCCGGCATCATTGCCGCCGAACACGACCTCGATCCGCCGCTCGCCAACCTGATGGTCGCGATAGGTCTGCTGTTGTCGTTCTTCACCCTGACCGGGTGGTGGTGGGTGATGCGGGCGGTTTAGGAAGCGGCGCGAAAATTCAGGTCAACTTGTAGAAGCGGCCTACCGATGAGTTTCCCAGGAAAAAACCATGCAAATTTTTACCACCGTTGCAACCCTGCGCGAGCGCTTGGCGCACGAACCCTCCGTCGCTTTCGTCCCGACCATGGGCAACCTCCACGAAGGCCATCTGTCTTTGGTCGAACAGGCACGCCAGCACGGGAAATTCGTGGTCGTCAGCATTTTCGTCAACCCGCTGCAATTCGGCCCCAATGAGGATTTCGCCAGCTATCCGCGCACCTTCGAGGCCGACTGCGCCGGGCTCGAAGGCTTGGCCGACGCGGTCTTCGCCCCGACGGTGGGAGAGATGTACCCGGTCAAACAGCAGGTCTACGTCGAACCGCCGCCGCTCGCCGCGGAGCTGTGCGGCACCTTTCGCCCCGGCCATTTTCGCGGCGTGGCGACGGTAGTGCTGAAGCTGTTCAACCTGGTTCAACCCAACGCGGCAGTTTTCGGCAAGAAGGACTACCAGCAACTTGCGGTGCTCCGCGCGATGACCGAGCAACTCAATCTGCCGCTCGCCATCGTCGCCGCCGAAACCGCGCGCGCACCGGACGGACTGGCGCTCAGCTCGCGCAACGGCTATTTGAGCGCAACGGAACGCGCCGAAGCACCACGCCTATACCGTAATCTGCAAAGCATCGCCGAGACGCTGAACAAAGGCCGGCGCGATTTCTCCGCACTGGAAGACGCGGCCCGCGACGATCTGGAGAAGCACGGCTGGCGGGTGGACTATGTTGCGCTGAGAAATGCCGCCACCCTGCTTCCCGCTACGCCGGAAGACCGGGAATTGGTGACGCTGGCTGCGGCATGGCTGGGCAAGACCCGGCTAATCGACAACATCGAAAGTCGCCTGTAGGAGCGGCCTCTTGTGCCCAAGCCGACGGGCCGTGGGTATGGCCGCGATAGCCAATTATCGCGGCCAGGCCGCTCCTACAGAGGGTGAGAAAAGTTTTGGGATTTACATAACCCGCGTCACGCCGACCACAGCGGCGCTTCGTCCATCAACGCGATCTGTTCGCGCAGTTCGAGGATGCGGTCTTGCCAGTAGCGTTGGGTGTTGAACCACGGGAAGGCCGCCGGGAAGGCCGGGTCCTCCCAACGCCGGGCGATCCATGCGGCGTAGTGGATCAGGCGCAGGGTGCGCAGGGCTTCGATCAGGTGCAGTTCGCGGTGGTCGAAATCGTTGAAGCTTTCGTAGCCCGCCAGCAGGTCGGCCAACTGGCGCACCATCTC
>CALMWM010000384.1 GCA_937873435.1 uncultured Gallionellaceae bacterium | reverse complement strand
TAATCAGTTTTTCCGTCGAAGCGATATGGTTTGCCAGCGATGGCAGAACCGCATCGGCGGAGAGGCTGCGTTGCACATCCTGCGCCATCGGTCGCTTGATATGCGCCTTGGCGGCCGCACGGATTTTGTCGGCGATTTCCTGGCTGTATTCTTGCAAGCCGCGGGTGATGTCGAGCTTGGGCTTGGAAATATAGTCCACCGCACCGAGTTCCAGTGCGCGGAACGTCACATCGGAGCCCTTATCCGTCAGCGATGAAATCATTACCACCGGCATCGGGCGCAGGCGCATCAATTTTTCCAGAAAACCGAGGCCATCCATGCGCGGCATTTCGACATCCAGCGTAATCACGTCCGGGTTGAGTTGCTTGATCATTTCCCTTGCCACGATAGGGTCGGGGGCGGCGCCCACTACTTTCAGATCCTTGTGGCTCTCGATAATTTCCTTGAGCACGCTACGGATCAGCGCCGAGTCGTCAACAATCAATACTTTGATGGCCATTCCAAATCCTTATTGGGGCGGGAAACCAGGAAATTTGTCCGGCGCTGTGCGTCGGTGTGTTCCTGAAATCCAGTCCCTGGTCTTTTTCTAAAACAACTCCACTTCGCCTTCCACTTTGGAATAACCCAGACGGGACTCATATTCTTTTTCGCGTTCGATAATGGTGTTGTTATGAACGGTGCGCAGTTTTTTCACCAGCACGCGCCCGGTCTTCGGGAAGTAATATACCTTGCGCGGATAGATGTCCAGCAAGTCCTTGGAAATCAAGCTTATTTTTTCTGTTTTCAGGAAGTCGATGGCGAAATTGGCATTTTGAGCGCCGACATTGGTAACAGTAAAGCCGCGCAGCACATTGCCGCCGCCAAATATTTTTGCTTCAAAATTATTGCGCTTGGCACCGAGTTTGAGCAGATGGTTGATCAGCATTTCCATGGCGTAGGTGCCGTAGCGAGCCGAGACGCTCAACGGATTGTCAGCGTTATTGTCGCTGTGCGGCAGCATGAAGTGGTTCATGCCGCCGATACCGTTGGTGCGGTCGCGCAAGCACATGGAAACGCAGGAGCCAAGCACGGTGACGATGATCATGTCGCGCGTGGTGGCATAGTATTCGCCCGGAAGTATCTTCGCCACTTCTTTCTCGAACTGGCGGTCGAAATAGATGTTCGGGGCGAGAACCTCGTGGTAATCGTTGCTAGCCATTGCAGGCTTTTGCCTTTGCTTCGGGAGTCATTTCATAAATGGTCTTGCCGCGCGATTTAAAAATTTCCGCTGCGTGGTAAAAACTCTCGGAATGACCGGCAAACAGCAGTCCATCGGGGCGCAGCAACGGCACGAATTTTTGCAGGATTTTATGCTGTGTCGGCTTGTCGAAATAAATCATCACATTGCGGCAGAATATCGCCTCGAAAGGCCCGCGCATCGGCCACGCATTGTCGAGCAGGTTAACCTGGCGAAAGTTGATCATGTCGCGCAGTTCCTGCCTAACCCGGACATAACCTTCTTGTTTGCCGGAGCCCTTGAGAAAAAACCGCTTGATCAGATCGCCGGAGAGTTTCTCAACCCGTTCGATGGGATAAACCCCTGCCTCAGCCTTCTTCAGCACATTGGTATCGATATCGGTGGCAAGTATCTTGACCGGCGGCGTATAACTGCCGAACAAGTCCACCATGGTCATTGCCATCGAGTAAGGTTCTTCGCCCGTGGATGCAGCGGAGCACCACAGGTTGATTGTGTGTTTGCCCATATACTGCTTGACGTGATCAGCCAGTGCCGGGAAATGGTGTTCCTCGCGGAAAAATGAGGTGAGGTTGGTAGTCAGGGCATTGGTAAATGCTTCCATTTCCGCATCGTCGCCGTCTACCAGACTGTCCAGATAGTCATTGAAAGAGCGGATTCCGGTAGCGCGCAAACGCCGCGCCAAGCGGCTGTACACCATATCCTGCTTGACCGGACTGAGCGAAATGCCGACCCTGTCGTACAGCATTTTGCGTACTCGCTCAAAGTCCTGCATGGTGAAGTTGTATTCGCGGTCGGTGGTGGACATGATTGCTTAATTAATGATCAAGTTGCAACTTGTGTTCTGGAACGTATCTGGCGCCCCCTTCTCCCTTGGAGAGAAGGGGGCTCAGGATTAGAACTCCTGCCAATCGTCGTCGCCTTCGGCAGACTTGGCTGGTTTGGCACCGGCCTTGTGTGCCGCCGGCTTATGAGCGATGGCAGCGGGCTTATGCGCGACCTGCGCTGGCTTGGCGGCACTGCGCGCTACCGCCATACCCATCCCCGCCTTGCTGTCCAGCTTGAACACGC
>CALMWM010000383.1 GCA_937873435.1 uncultured Gallionellaceae bacterium | reverse complement strand
GCGCACCGTAGGATGAACGCTGGGCATGGCGATGATGGCGTGTCCGGTGCCGGTCTTGGCGGCCCAGGCAGGGAGTTCGTCGAGGGGGCCGAGTACCTTGACGCCGTGTACCTGGCGGCCCTGCTTTTCGTTATCGTCGTCGAGCAGTCCGACGACATGCCAGGTCTTGCTGTGGGACAGCTCACGCACCAGATTGGCGGCGGTATCGCCCGCGCCGATGACCAATACGGCTTCGCCGCGTTGCTGCAATAGCCCATACAAGCGATGTTCCTTCCAGGCGCGGTAGGCCAGGCGGCTGCCGCCCATCATCACTGCCAGCAGGATCGGGTCGAACAGCAGTACCGCGCGGGGGGTTTCCTCCAGGCGCAGCATGTAGAGCACCAGCGGCGTTACTATGGTGGCGGCGGTCACTGCCAGCACGATGCGTTTCAGGTCGGGCAAGCTGGCATAGCGCCAGATCCCGCGATACAGGCCGAATCCCCAGAAAATCAGCGCTTGTGCCGGCACCACCCAGGCCAGCGAATGCCACATGCTGTCGCGGTAGTTTTCCGGGATGTCGAGATTGAAGCGCAGCCAGTAGGCGATCAGCCAAGCCAAGGCAGACGCCACGATATCGTGGGCGAAGGCGAGGAGGGTGCGGGGATTGACTCTATGCGTCACGGTTAGCGGCTTGTTGGAGTTTTGCCCATTTTATATCAATCAGGCGCATTGCCACGAAATAGACGAGGCACCAGCAAACCACCAGGCCTGTCTGCGAGTTCGTATCCAAACCGATGCCCCACAGCGCGGAAGCACCGGCAGCTGCCATCAGCAGGTATTCGAACAAGGCGGTATTGCGATGGCCGTATCCGCTGCGCACCAGGCGCTGGTAATAGTGTTCGCGATGTGCCTGCCAGATTTTTTCCCTGCGCAGCAGCCGCTTCGCCAACGTGACGCTGGCATCCGCCACGAACGGCGAAAATACCAGCGGGGCGAACCACCACGGCCATAATCCGCGCTGCCAGCCGAGCAGACCGAAGGCCGCGGCGAGAAAACCGAGTGGCACCGAGCCGGCGTCGCCCATAAAAATGCGCGCCGGGTGGAAATTGAAAACCAGGAAGCCCGCAGCCGCAGCCGCAACCGTCCATGAGGCTAGCGCGAAGCTCGCATCGTTTCCCCACCACGCCGCCAGGCCGTAAGCGCCGAAGCCGAAGAGTGCCATCCCGCCTGCCAAGCCGTCGGAGCCGTCCATGAAATTGTAGAGGTTGGTCATCCAGACGATGGCGAGTAGGGCCAGGATGCACACCCAAATCGGGTAATGCCCCAAATTGGCCGCCACCAGCACAGCCGCAGCCAGGAGGTGGGCGAGCAGGCGCCAGCCGGCGGAAAGGCTGAAAATGTCGTCGAGCAATGAAACCGCCGCCAGCGCTACCGCCAGACCTAGCGGAAGCCAAAGCCAGGGCGGCAACAGCAGGCTCCATCCGGCCAGTGTGCCGGCCATGATCGCGATGCCGCCGCTGCGCGGCACCGGCGAGGCGTGGAGGGAGCGCTGGTTGGGAGCGTCCAGTGCGATCTTCGCCAAACCGGTACGGAGCAGAACGCTTATCGCCAGCCAGGTTACGGTGAACGCCAAGAGCGGCGGAAAACTGGCGAGAAAGGGGAAGGGGGGGGTCATGTCGGTTTTTTTCGATACCAGTCTGCGGTGGCGGCGAATCCTTGCGTCATCGAGTAGGGTGGTTGCCAATCCAGTTCCTGCTTTATCGCCGAACCATCGATTTCCAGAGAATCGAGCAATCGCCCGACTTCGGCGCTTTTACCGAACAGCAGCCCGGCCAGCCTCAGCAGCATGGGCGGAACAGGGAGCAGTTTCGGTGCTTTCCCCAGCGCGGCGGCGAGGCTGCGCACCAGCTCGGCGCTGGAAAGCGCTACGCCGTCGCTCAATAAATAGGTTTTCCCCGCAGCGGCGGGCTGGCTCAGGCATATTCGGATGGCGTCCGCCAGATTGCCCAGGTAAAGCAGGCTGCGCCGATTCTTTACCGCACCGAAAGGCAGCGGCAGGCCGCGCTCGACCAAGCCGAGCAGGCGTAAAAAATTGGCTTTCACGCCCGGGCCGTAAACCAGCGGCGGGCGCAGTACGACGACTTCCAGCCCGGTTTCGGCGGCTATCCGATGCAGTGCTTGTTCCGCTTCCCATTTGGAATGGGCGTATGGGTCTTGCGGATGGGGTGTGTCAGTGGCGCGAAATGGCAAGCTGCCGGTGCTTTCGCCGTTGACCTTGATGCTGCTGACGTACACCAGCCGCTTTACGCCAGCCAGCGCTGCCTGGCGCGCCAGGTTTTCGCTGCCGGCGCAATTGACGGCGCGGTACACCGCCAGGGGATCGGCAGTCGTGTCTGCCATTACATGGACGCGCGCTGCAAGATGCACCACTGCCGTTACGCCATTCAAAGCGCTTCGCCAATCGGTGTCCGGCCCGATGTCGCCGACGGCGAAGCAGCCGGTTCGAGGCTTGCGCGTCGCTTTGTGCACGGTCCAGCCGACATTCTCCAACAACGGACACAGCGCCTGCCCGACGAAGCCGTCGGCGCCGGTGACCAGAACCCGGCTCACCGCAGCAACTCCCGGTAGAGCGCCAGAGTTTCTGCGGCCACTTTTTCGCCGGAAAACTCCTGTTCTGCCATGCTTCGCCCGCGCTGACCGAAACGCTGGCGCATGGCCGCATCGCCGATCAACAGGTGCAGGGCTTGAGCCAGCGCAACGGCGTCCCGTGCCGGCACCAGCAGTCCGTTTTCATCGTGGCGTACCGCTTCGCGGCAGCCCGGCACATCGGTGGCGACGATGGCTCGTCCGCTGGCAGCCGCTTCGAGCAGGGACTTGGGCAGTCCTTCGCGATAGGATGGCAGGCAGACGATGTGCGACTGGGCGAGCAGCGCTGGCATATCGTCCTGTTTGCCCAGCCATTCGACAACCCCGGATTCGTGCCAGTCTTGCAGCTGTTCCAGCGGGATGGCAGCGGGATTGTCTGGATCGCGCTCTCCGGCCAGCACGAAACGCGCCGCGATGCCTTGCTGTTTGAGGGTTTGCGCCGCCGCGACGAATTCGCCCACTCCCTTGTCCCATAACATGCGCGCCGGGAGCACGATCAGCGGAGGCTGGGTATCGGCTTCCGGGGTGTAACGGAATACGCTGGTGTCCACCCCGGAGCCGCGTATCAGTACGACCTGGCTTTCCTTCAGGATGTTGGCGGCCAGCAGGGTCTTGCGGTCATCGGGGTTTTGCAGGATAACCCGGCTGCCTGTCAGCAAGATTCGGAAGGCGAGGGAAATCAGCGGTCGCAGCAATCGAGCCGAAAATTTGTGCGAGGTGAACACATAGCCCATGCCAGCCAGCGCGTTGACGACGCCCGGCACGCTGCTGATTTTCGCTGCCAGCGAGCCGTAGAGTACCGGCTTCAGGGCGACGTGATGGACGATGTCGGGCCTTTCGCGGCGGTAGATCGTGGCGATTTCCCCGATCGCACCCAGTTCGCGCCATGGGTTGCGCCCGCTGCGCCGCAGGCCGATGGGAATCAGCCGCAAACCGGCGGAACGGATCTGTTCGCCGTGGGCGGATACCCGCGTTGCGACGGCGACATCGTAACCGGCATCGCGCGCCGCACAGGCGAGCGCCAGGCGGTGCGAGCAGAAATACCAGTCTTCGGTGACCAGGAACAGCAGCTTGGGGCTGGCGCCGGGCAAGGGTCAGTTCCTTCGCAGGTACCAGTCGGCGGCGATTTCCAGTCCCTCCTGCAAGGTATGGCTGGGCTGGTAGCCGAGCAGAGCTTGTGCTTTGCTGATGTCGGCATGGGAGTGGGGGACATCCGCCGCCCGGAAATCCCGGTAAACGGGCGCGCTGTTCGCTGCTTCCGGCTTTCGGCGAGCCACCTGGTCGCGCACCAAGGCAAACAAATCGTTCAACGTGGTGCGGTTGCCTACGGCGACGTTGTAAACCTGGTCAAGGGCGGCTGGGTTATCGGTAGTGGCGGCCAGCAAATTGGCCTGAATGGTGTTTTCGATGTAGCAGAAATCCCGGCTGCTCAGGCCGTCCCCATTGATGAAGATCGGTTCGCCCTGAGCCAGGCCGGTGAACCATTTGGGGATCACTGCCGCATAGGCGCCGTTTGGGTTTTGTCGTTTACCGAAAATGTTGAAATAGCGCAGGCCGATGCTCTTGAAACCGTAGCAACGGGCAAAAACACCGGCATAGAGTTCGTTGACGAGTTTCGTGACCGAATAGGGGGACAGTGGGTTGCCGATGCGGCTTTCCACTCTCGGAAGGTCGGGATGGTCGCCGTAGGTCGAGCTGGAAGCCGCGTACACGAAACGTTTAACCTCAGCGTCGCGTGCGGCGATAAGCATGTTGAGAAAGCCGGTGATATTGGTGTCGTTGGTGTCGCGTGGATTATCCAAAGAACGCGGTACCGAACCGAGCGCTGCCTGGTGCAGCACGAAGTCCACGCCGTTGCACGCACTTTGGCAGTCTTCAAGGTTGCGGATGTCGCCTTCGATGAAACGGAAATTGTTCCATTGGTCAGGGCTAAACTGCCCGGCAATTTCGTCCAGGTTGGCGCGGTAGCCGGTGGCGAAATTGTCCAGTCCGACAACCTTCTGGTTAAGTTTGAGCAGGGCTTCGAGTATATTGCAGCCGATGAACCCGGCCACGCCGGTGATGAGCCAGGTTTTCGGAGCGCCGGCCAACTGCGTTTGCAGTTGCCGGTATTTGTCGTTTACAGCCGCCATAAGCGTATCCCCGCAGCGTGTACCTCAGCCGGGTCGAACATGCCTTTGACGTCGCTCAATACGGGATTCCCGCCCATCAAGCCGGCCAAGTCATCTACCGACATTTCCCGGTAGGCTCGGTGCGCCACGGCCGCCACGATGGCTGCGGCGGGACGCAAAGCCGATAATTCGGTCAGTTCGACGCCGTATTCGTGGAACGCTTCAGCTGGATCGGCCAGGGCATCGTGTACCTGAACCACGACGCCGTAGTCCTCCAGCTCGCGAATGATGTCGATGACGCGCGAGTTGCGCAGGTCGGGGCAGTCTTCCTTGAAGGTCAGGCCGAGGATGGTGACCGTGCTGCCGAGAACAGGGTGACCGGCGCGGATCATTTCCTTGACGGTACGCTGCGCCACGAATTTGCCCATGCCGTCGTTGATACGTCGCCCGGCCAGGATCACCTGGGGGATATAGCCG
Organism: uncultured Gallionellaceae bacterium; assembly: GCA_937873435.1. Taxonomy (GTDB): domain Bacteria; phylum Pseudomonadota; class Gammaproteobacteria; order Burkholderiales; family Sulfuricellaceae; genus JAGXQV01. Next base: position 5,228 of record CALMWM010000383.1, on the reverse strand, counting down.
AGCTTTTCGGCCTTGTGGGTCAAATAGTAGGGGTCGACGCCGATGCAATGTCCGCCGACCAGGCCGGGCTGGAATTTAAGAAAATTCCACTTGGTGCCGGCGGCTTCCAGCACTTCGCGGGTGTCGATGCCCATGATGTCGAAGACCATGGCCAATTCGTTCATCAGGGCGATATTCAGGTCGCGCTGGGTGTTCTCGATGACCTTGGCGGCTTCCGCCACTTTGATCGAACTGGCTTGGTATACGCCGGCGGTGACCACCGAACCGTAGACTTCCGCGACGATTTCAAGTGTGGCTGCGTCCTGGCCGGAGACGACTTTCCTGATCTTGGTGAAAGAGTGTTCCTTGTCGCCCGGATTGATGCGCTCCGGACTGTAGCCGACGGTGAAATCGGGGCCGCACTTCAATCCTGAAAAACGTTCCAGTACCGGTACGCAATCTTCCTCGGTGGCGCCCGGATAAACGGTCGACTCGTACACTACGATGTCGCCCTTTTTCAGGGCCTTGCCGACGGTTTCGGAGGCGCGGATAACCGGGGTGAGGTCCGGTTGGTGCGCCTCGTCTACCGGGGTGGGAACGGCGACGATGTGGAAATCGGCAGCCCTGAGGTCATCGATGTCGTGGGTGTAAAGGATGGCGGCAGCTTTCAGGTCGGCGCTTTCGACTTCTCCGGTGCGGTCGATGCCTTCCTTCAGTTCGCGGATGCGCACCGGATTGATGTCGAAGCCGATCGTTTGTGCTGTTTTGCCGAACGCAACGGCGACCGGCAGGCCGACATAACCCAGACCGATGACGGAAACTTTCCGAGCCATGATCTTCAACATCCTTGGAAATTTATTTTCCTCGACTATACAGAAATTTAACTTGATTGAAAATCTTGTTTGAAAAGTTATTTGACAAGTGTTTGCTTGTCCTATAGATTTTAGGATAAGGCAATTTGTGGGTATGGGTGTTGTGATGGCGGATCAAGTCGAGTCTTCGGATATGGCAGGCGAACTGGCGGGAATGCGCGTGTTGCCGACGCTGACGAAACGTCAGGCGGAGGTTCTGACGTTTCTCGGGCGCTATTTCCAGGCTCACCGCGATTACCCGACGCAACGGGAAATCGCCGACCATTTCGGTGTTTCCCAGAATGCCGCTGCGCTTCATCTGGTTGCGCTGGGCAAGAAAAATTACGTTGTTCGCTTGCCGGGCGAGCGGCGCAACATTCGGCTTACAGCGCTAGCGCTGGAAAAGTTGCGCATGATCGGCGAAGAGGTCGGTGCACAGATGGTGTTCGGGTTTTAGGAGGCGGGGGATGGGGCTGGACATGCAGTTCTTCAAGCGCTTGTTAACCAAGTCGGAAAGTGCCGGAGGGTGGCTGGCGATCAGTTTTCTGCCGGGCGAACTATGTCTTGCCCACGTGCGGCGCATGCCCGGCAGCAGACCGGTGGTCGGCTTGTGCGCAATCGAACCGATCAGTGCCTTTACCGATCCCGATGCGCTGATGAAATTCGCCAAGAATATGCGCATGGGACAGTATCGTTGCCTGACCCTGCTTAATCTTGGCGAATATCAGGTGTTGCCAGTAGAGGTGCTGAATGTCCCCGCCGACGAACTCAAGACTGCTGTTCGCTGGAAAATAAAGGACTTGCTCGATTATCACATCGACGATGCTGCCATCGATGTGTTGCGTATCCCCACCGATAAAGGGGTTTCGCCTAACCACGGCATGTATGCTATTGCTACCCGTAACGAAGTGATCCAGCGCTACGTGACCTTGTTTGAGGAAGCTAATATTCCCTTGTCGGTGATCGATATTCCCGAGATGGCGCAGCGCAATATTGCGTTGTTGCTGGAAGAACCAGGGCGCGGCTTGGCATTGCTGTCGTTCGATGAGGAAGGCGGTTTGCTGACGATAACTTGCGATACCGAGTTGTATCTGTCGCGCCACATCGAAGCGCCCTTGCCGCAGTTATTGCAGGAGGACACCGAGCAGCGCCAACGCTATCTCGACCGGATTGTGATGGAGTTGCAACGTTCTTTCGATTACTTCGGGCGCCAGTTCCATGATATCGAGCTGACGAAATTAATGGTGGCGCCGTTACCATTGTCCATTGGGCTTGAGGGGTATCTGGCAAGAAATCTGCAAATGGAAGTCGAAATGGTCGATTTGCACCAATTGTTCGATTTCTCAAAGGCTTCCTTGTTGCAGCAGGATCAGCTGACGCGCTGTTTCCTGACTCTGGGCGCCGCGTTGCGGCTTGAGGAGAAAGCACTTTGACCCAGCAGATCAATCTTTTCAACCCTATCTTCCTGCGCCAGAAGAAATATTTTTCATTTGTTACGATTTTGCAGGCCTTGGCGTTGCTGATGATCGGGATGATGAGCTTTTATGCTTATGCGGTTTTCCAGACGGGACGCTTGAACAAAGAGGTGGAGGAAGCCGGAAAGCGTCTGGATTTGGAAAAAAGCCGCCTGGCCCAAGCAGGTATCGAATTTGGGCCGCGTCGGAAAAACAAAGAGTTGGAGAGGCAGCTTGATGAATTGGAAAAACAGCTCAGAGAGCGCGAGGAGATATTGGGGGTACAGACAGGGGGGGAAGGCCATGGCTTTTCCGAATACTTGCGTGCTTTTGCGCGCCAGAGCGTGAACGGACTGTGGTTGACCGGGTTCAGCCTGAGTGAAGGCGGCAGCAAAATGGTGATTGGCGGACGGGCATTGCGTCCTGATCTGGTGCCGGACTATATCAAGCGCTTGGGCAAGGAAAGAATCATGCAGGGACAACCATTCTCAACCTTGGATATGCAATTGACCAAAGCGGCACCCCTCCCGGCGGGGAAAGGCCCTGACGGGTATTTCGAGTTCAATTTGCGTTCGGTGGAGCCAGCAAAGTCCAAGGACGACTCGGAGAAAGCGAGGTAGGGCTTGAAGGAGCAGTGGCGAAAAATCGTTGAGAAGGTCGATGCGCTGGCATTACGCGAGCGTGCCTTGATATTCGTGATGATGTCGGTTGTTCTGATAACCCCGATTAATAAATTTTTGCTCGACCCGATGCGGGTAAAGCACAAGTCCCTTTCCCAGCAACTCAAGGACAAACAGTCGCAAATCGCCGCGCTCCAGTCGCAGCTCCAGGGTTTGGCTGTTTCCAGCCAAATCGACCCGGATAGTGAGAATCGAAAGCGAGTGAAAGAACTCAAACACAAACTGGTTGAACTGGAAGCGCCTCTGGAAACCATTCAGCAAAGCTTGGTGTCGTCGGAAAAAAAAGTGTCGTTGTTGGCTGATTTGCTTGCACAGAATTCACGACTGAAGTTGATTTCCTTAAAAACATTGCCAGCGACTTCTGTTCTTGAAAGCAGATCTGTTGACGCGACAAAACAAGGCCGGCCAGCCATGCCTGCGACTTCATTGGTATATAAGCACGGTGTACAGTTGGTCATCGAGGGCGAGTACCACGACTTGCAACAATACCTGGCGATTCTGGAAAGATTGCCGTGGCGGGTGGTTTGGGATAGGGCTGATTTTAAGGTGGAGGAATACCCCAAGATAGTGTTGACGTTGACGCTATACACGTTAAGTCTCGAAAAGATTTGGCTGAGCGTTTAAGCAAGGGGCGATGTATTTTCTGTCATAATAAACAGATTGAAATTTGAATTAAGGGCATTCGCTTTGGTTCAGCCCCATTTTTTCCAGATCGTCGGCGTTTTCCTGCTGCAGATTGTACTGGCCGTTGGGGGGGCTGGCGCCGAAACTTTGCCAGATCCGACTCGTCCCCCCTTCGGCGAGGAAACCGACAGCGTGCCGGCGACGATCCCGGTTTTACAGTCGGTCATGTTGTCTGCTACCCGTAAGGCGGCCATGATCAGCGGCCAGACGGTAGTGTTAGGGGAAAAATTTGGTGACGCGCGCTTGGTGAAACTGACGGCGGGCGAAGCGGTATTGCGGACAGGAGAGGATTTCCTTGTGTTGAAGTTGTTTCCCGATGTGGAAAAGAAAGAACGGTTGGCTCCGGCGGATGAGGGCAAGAGTGGCAATATAGCCAGTCGTGCCGCTCTTAAGAAGAAGGCCAAACAATGACCAGAAAGCCAGAAAATATTTTCGCCCAACTTATCGCCATCATAATACTGGGCCTTAATCTGCTCGGTTGCACCACCCCGCCACCAAAGGCCGATTTCAAGGCTGCTGCGCAACGCATCGACGAAGAGCTGCGGCAAGCCGCGCAAATACCCAAGTCGGAGCAGCCGGATGCAGTAAAAGCTGCGCTGTTGCCCCCACTCAAGATTGAAATGCCGAAGGCCAGTTCTCAAGTTCTGGAGCCACGCTTTGATTTGGTAGTGAGCAATGCGCCGGCTGCTCAAGTTTTCATGGGGATAGTTTCCGGGACTCGCTATAGCATGTTGATGTCGCCGGATTTGAGTGGAACTATTTCAGTGAATCTCAAGGATGTTACCGTGTTGGAAGCGCTTGACGCTATTCGCGAGATAAACGGTTATGAATACAAGGTAGACGGCTGGCGAATTTATATCCAGCCGCAGACGATCCAAACGCGGGTGTTCAAAGTGAATTACCTGGTCGGATCGCGTACAGGATCGACCAGAATCAATGTTTCTACAGGAACTAGCGGATCGTCGGGAACCACAGGAACCACAGGAACCACAGGAACCACAGGAACCACTACCACCGGAACGACTACGGGGGGCGGGGGAGCAGGAAGCACGACAATCTCCACCAGTTCCAGCAGTGATTTCTGGAAGGAATTGACCGCATCGCTCAATGCCATTATAGGCGGCAAGGAAGGGCGTAGCGTAGTAATCAGCCCACAATCCGGAGTGATCGTGGTGCGCGGCACGCCGGCTGAACTACGCAATATCGCGGAATTCCTGAATGCTTCACAGTTGTCTGTGGAGCGGCAGGTAATCCTGGAAGCGAAAATCCTCGAAGTTAGTTTGAACGACAAAACTTCAGGACAAACGGAGGTGGCAACAACTACTTTTGGGATGCGTGAATTTAAAACTTCAGACAAACACATTTTGATTAACGGTCAGCCCACCTTTTTGCGCGGAACGCTGGAATGTGCCATCTTTCCGAAAACGGGCTACCCGGCAACCGATTTGAACGAATGGCTGCGCATCTTTACTGTTGCCCGCGCTCACGGACTGAACCATTTCCGTTTTCATTCGTGGTGTCCGCCACAAGCCGCTTTCGATGCTGCCGGCGTGCCCGCCGGTCCGGTGCACACGGTAGGC
>CALMWM010000382.1 GCA_937873435.1 uncultured Gallionellaceae bacterium | reverse complement strand
GAGCTGCTTCTGACCTGCTGCTACTGGGAGTGCTGGGAACCATGAAATCGTCGGCCTGGGCCGCCATGGAGAAAAGTGCTGTGGCAAGCACGACAGCAAGCCTGGAAGGCTTGAAAGTAAGTAGACGAACGCGCATGGCGAAAACCTCCCTGAACAATCTGGCAATCAGTCTGCATTAACTATCCGGATTTACTGCATGACGCGTCCTGCCGGTCATGAAAATATCGTGGATAAATGCAATTCTCTTAATTGCCGTTCATTTATGGTGTGCCAGCCTTGCAAGTTGGTTAACCGGCACTTTGGCCTATAATTAAATGCGGAGAGATGGTTTGTCAAGGAACCATCTCTTCAAACGAATACTCCAAAGCCCAATTCTTGAGTACGTCGTTAGACGCTAAGGCATTAATTTCAGGAGACGATCATGTCATCGAATAAAATCCAGTTCCTGGTTTATGTCGTGATTGCCCTGTCGGCTATCTTGTCGGCCAGTACTGTCTATGCCGGCATCATCATACTCGACGATCACAATGATCAGCCTCTACCCGTTGTCATCAACCCGGCGATGCACGGCATCATTTTCGTCGCTCCCTTGCCCAAGGACAACCCGGGCAAAACCCGGCGCCTGATTGACAGGGCCCATAACTGGTCGGCATACAAGGGGCGGGCGCCAATGGTGGGCGGCTATTACCCTTATGTATACGACCCCAATGACCCGATGGAGATCAGAACCCGCGCGGTGGTCGATTACTCGCTCAGGCGGGCGCAGAGCTACCGGGACAGGTGATCATCTCACCCACACCGTCTTGGCATTGGTGAATTCGCGTATGCCGTGGTAGGACAATTCGCGTCCGAAACCGGATGCCTTGATCCCGCCGAACGGCAAGCGTGGATCGGACTTGACCATGCCGTTGATGAAACAACTGCCCACCTGAATATCCAGCGACAGGCTTTCAGCCCGCGCGGTATCCCGGCTCCACACGCTACAGCCCAAGCCGAAGCGCGTATCGTTGGCGATGCGCAAAGCATCCTCCTCGTCCCTGGCGCGCAGCACAGCTGCCACCGGCCCGAACAATTCCTCGCACCAGGCGGGGGTATGGGGCGCAACCTGATCGATCAGTGACGGTTGATAATAAGCACCGGATTCCCCCAGCGGCTGGCAGCCGAGCAACGGTCGCGCCCCTTGTGCCAGCGTGTCCGTCACCTGGCGGTGCAACTCGGAGCGCAAGTCGGTGCGCGCCAGCGGCCCGATCTGGGTGTTTTCCTGCAAGGGGTCGCCGACATTCAGCTCCTTGATTCTGGGAATCAGCAGATTGACGAATTCATCGGCAATTTCCGGCACCAGGATGAAACGCTTGGCGGCAATGCAGGATTGCCCGCTATTCAGGAAACGGGATGCGACGGCGATGGCGGCGGCATGTTCCAGATTCGCGTCGTGCAGCACAATGAAGGCATCCGATCCGCCGAGTTCGAGCACGCACTTCTTCAGGTGCTGTCCGGCCAGCGCCGCTACCGCACGCCCCGCGCTTTCGGAGCCGGTCAAGGTTACCGCCTGCACTTGTTCGGCTGCGATGACCTCGGCGACCTGGTCGGAGGTAATCATCAGCGTGGCGAACAAATGCTCCGGCAAGCCGCCTGCGCGAAAAATTTTTTCGATTGCCAAGGCGCACTGCGGCACATTGGAGGCATGTTTGAGCACCATGCCATTTCCGGCGATCAGGGCCGGTACGGCTGCGCGGAACACCTGCCAGAAAGGAAAATTCCACGGCATCACTGCCAGCACGACGCCCAGCGGCGCGTAGGTGACGTAGCTTTTCCCGGCATCGGATTCGACGGGTTCGTCCTGTAGGAAGTGCGCGCCGTTGAGCGCGTAGTATTCGCACGCCAACGCGCATTTCTCCACTTCAGCGCGTGCCTCGCGGATCGGCTTCCCCATTTCCAGCGTGATCAGCGCCGCATACTCGGCCAGCCCGCGGCGCAGTTCCTCTGCGGTCTGGCGCAACATCGCCGCACGCTGCTCGAACGCGGTCAAGCGCCACTCGGCCTGAGCGACGCTCGCTGCTTCCAGGGCGGCGTGCAATCTAGGGGTGTCCCACCCCGGAAAAGATTTCATAAATTCCCCGGTAGCGGGGTTCAGGCTGGTGAAAGGCATGGTTTCGTGTTGTTCTTGAGAAAACTATGTTTCAATATAGCAGCTATG
>CALMWM010000381.1 GCA_937873435.1 uncultured Gallionellaceae bacterium | reverse complement strand
GCAAGCCGACGCGGCGCAGGTTTTCCAGCAGCGCCAATTGCAACATGATCGGGAATGCCCACAACTCGCCCAGCTTCAAGGGTTCGGCGCTCTGGTAGGCGGCGACGAAGTGGGTGGCGTTGTCGCTATCGACACGCCCGTCCATGTGGGAGATCAACTCCAGCGCCAAGTCGTAAATGCGCGGGAACCCGACCGACGGGCCATCGGCCAGACGCGGCAACTGGCGGCTGTACCCGCGCGGCAGATGGCGGCGCGCTTGGCCGATCTGTTGCTCGATCAGGTAGAAATTGTCGAGCAGCCAGGCCTCGGCCGGGACGATCCGTTGTCCCGGCGCGGCAGCCGTCACCACGTCGTAGGCTGCCAGCAGTACGCGTGCATTGTCCGCCAGTCGTGGCAGTAACTTGTCCGGCCCAGGATGTGGATCGATTTTATGCTGGCCGGCCAGCGTTACCGCGTGACGCTTCAGCTGTTCGATGCTGAACAGTTCCGAACGCAGCAACTCGGTGTCCCGGTCGCTACTTAGCGTATTCCGTGCGCGTGCCGAAAATCCGAACTCTTTGATGACGATGGCGTTCTCCTGGTGCTAACTAGTGGTGGCGGCGCGGCATGGGGCTGATGACCAGTGTTTGCCGAAAACGCATACCACCTGCTTTCTGACTCTCAGATTTTCGCTGTCGAACGCAATTTGCTTACACTGCTTCGGCAGGTAGTGAGGACATCAAGGAAAAAATTGACAGTGATGCGGAAATGCTTGGTTCTGGAACGCTAGGCCGAGGTTTAAAGCTTGCACGTAAACTGATTTAGCGCTGCACATGCTTCAAACCCGTTCAACGGAGAGTTATAAATTCTTAAAACAGACGTATTTGTCAGCTTGAGGTCTGCTGCACTATAACAGAAGTGTTCCCGTTAATTCGGATAGTCCGATGAGCGGTAGTCTTGCCGAAGGGCGCTACGCAAATTAGGTGTGAGATGATCGGCGTGTACAAGCTCATTTTTATGCGTTTCGCATAAAACCTATTGCAATTTGCGCGAAATCATGTCTGTCATGTGGGCTTTAATCCACAGTTAATACGCTTGACATTATGAGGATGATGCTATCGCAATGAAATCACAGCAAATTTATAATACATTGAATATTAAGGGGAATTGTTGTGATGATTTTTTGACCGTTTTGGGAAAATCCTTTATCCCAATTCACTTAAGCGCTATTTTTACAAGTTATGCACTGTTTTATCCACAGAAGTTGTGGGCAACTCAAAAACAATATATGCGACGTGGGGTTAGGAAGGTTATTGGACAGTTTTATTAACAAAGCAGCGTAATCTGCAATGGATTGTTTCTTCGCCGCTTGTCCAAAGCTGTATACGAGTGGTGGGGTAGCCCTGGCGCATCTTCAGCGGGAGTTGCCTTTGGCTCAACAGCCATTTGTCGGCGGTCGCGTGGGCAACCGGTCTGATGTAGTCAGACTTTCTGAAACGTGACACGCACCACGCGAATTCATGATATATCCGGCAAGTTTGCTTTTGCGATGCTTTGCTCATGGTGTTTTGTGGTGCCCTTGCGCTGGTCGCTGGCGGTCTGAGGGCGGGTGAAGAGCCACCAAATTATTGGCAAACCGAAAGCGGTAGTCAAAGTCATGTAGAGTTCCATCATATCCTCGATCGAGTTAATTGGAGTTTTGTCCCTGATATTTCCTTTATCGGCCACGAGTGCAATGTATTTACCTTTGCGCCCATGCGGGTATTTTCTTAGTCGGCAGGACACCTCGATTTCGAGCGAGCCGCCTTTCAAAGGCTGGCCCGAGAATTGCTGGTTGTTGGCGTAATTGTTCCAGAGGAAATGTGATGTCAGGCGATATAGAATCAATTGAGTTGTCCACGATCTATGAGATCAGCAAGGTATTGGCATCGTCGCTCGACCTGCACAAGACTTTGCGCGAAGTGCTTAATCTGCTGTCTTCCCACTTGCAGATGCACCGAAGTGTGGCGAGCCTGCTCCAGGATGGTGAATTGCGTGCGGTTGCCGCCATCGGTTTGAGCGACGACGAGATCGGACGCGGGCGTTTCATGATCGGAGAGGGCGTCACCGGGCGCATCCTGCAAACCTGCGTGCCGGCGGTGATCCCCGATATTTCCAAGGAACCGCTGTTCCTCAACCGCACCGGGGCGCGCAAACTGGAAGGCCAAAAAATTGCCTTTATCGGCGTGCCGATCAAGGTGGGACGGGAGTGCATCGGCGTACTCAGCGTGGACCGCGAGGGCAGCCCCACGGCGGGGAATTTCCGCAAGGATGTTCGCTTCCTCTACATGGTCGCCAACCTGATCGGCCAAACGGTGCGCCTGCACCAGAATGTGGCGGCGGAGCGCGAGCAGTTGATGCAGGATAAATTTCGCCTGCAAAAGGAATTGCAAGGAAAATTCAGCCTCGACAACGTGATCGGGGCCAGCAAGCGGATGCAGCAGGTGTTCGCCGACGTGCATCAAGCCGCGCCGGGCAAATCCACCATCCTGCTGCGCGGCGAATCCGGCACCGGCAAGGAAGCCATCGCGCGTGCCATCCATTACCTCAGTCCGCGCAAGGACGGCCCGTTCGTCAAACTCAACTGCGCGGCGTTGCCGGAAAGTTTGCTGGAATCCGAACTGTTTGGCCACGAGAAGGGCGCTTTCACTGGGGCCACCCAGGAACGCAAGGGGCGCTTCGAAATGGCGCACGGCGGAACCCTGTTCCTCGACGAGATCGGCGATATTTCGCCGTCGTTCCAGGCCAAACTGTTGCGTGTCTTGCAGGAACGCGAGTTCGAGCGTGTCGGCGGCAACCGCACCATCAAGGTCAACGTGCGCTTGGTGACTGCGACTAACCGCAACCTGGAAGAAATGGTCAAAAAGGAAGAGTTCCGCGCCGACCTGTATTTCCGCATCAACGTGGTGTCGATCTTCCTGCCGCCGCTACGCGACCGGCGCGACGATATTCCGTTGCTGGCGGAGTTTTTCCTGGAAAAATTCAACCGCGACAACAAGCGCCATCTCAGCCTCAGTACGGAAGCCGTGCAAACCATGTCGCAATGCGGCTGGCCGGGCAATGTGCGCGAACTGGAAAACTGCATCGAGCGCATGGCGACCATGTCGCGCGGCAACACGATCCGCCACGCCGACCTGATGTGCCAGAAGGGGCTGTGTTTTTCCTCGGCGCTGGGCAATTATGCCCGCACCCATACCGGCATCCCGATCATTGCCAGTGGACACGCCGCACCGGCGCCGATCGAAGCGGAAAGCGACTTCGTCCAGGAGGAAGCCCCGCCCGGCGAACAGGTGCTGGGTGAACGCGAGCAGTTGATCCAGGCGATGGAAAAATGCGGCTGGGTGCAGGCCAAGGCCGCCCGCCTGCTTAATCTGACACCACGCCAGATGGGCTATGCGTTGAAGAAATACGATATTCCGCTGAAGCGCTTGTAGTAGCCCCGATCAAATTTTCCGGGCGCACATCGGCGCAGGATGGGATAATTGCGCATGAACGAAATTATTCCATCCGCCTCTCCGTCCGTAGCCAGCGCTGCCGGACGCTCTTTCAACGAATTGCCGTTGTCGCCCAGTATGCAGGAGACCTTGCGGCAACTCGAATACCTGACGATGACCCCGATCCAGGCGGCCAGCCTGCCGCTTGCGCTCGCCGGCCACGATTTGATTGCACAAGCGAAGACCGGCAGCGGCAAGACGGCGGCATTCGCGCTGCCCCTGCTCACCCGGCTCAATCCGCGCCGTTTCGCGGTGCAGGCGATGGTGCTGTGCCCGACGCGCGAACTGGCAGACCAGGTCACCCAGGAAATCCGCCGCCTTGCGCGATCCGAAGGCCACATCAAGATCCTCACCCTGTGCGGCGGTACCACCATGCGCCCGCAGCGCGCCAGCCTGGAGCACGGCGCGCACATCGTGGTCGGCACGCCGGGGCGCATCATGGACCACCTGGAACGCGGCAGCCTGAACCTTGAAGCGCTCAACACCCTGGTGCTGGACGAAGCCGACCGGATGCTGGACATGGGTTTTTACGACGACATCGCCTTTGTGGCCAAGCAGTGCCCGGCGGGGCGTCAGACCCTGCTGTTCTCGGCGACCTTTCCCGAGGGCATCGCCCGCCTGGCGCGCCAGTTCCTGCGCAAGCCGCAGGAAGTGAAGCTGCTGGAACAGCACGAGGGCAGCAAGATCCGCCAGCGTTTCTACGAGGTGAAACACGAGGAGCGTTTGCAGGCCGTCGCCACCTTGCTCAAGCATTACCGCCCGGTCAGCACGCTGGCCTTTTGCAACACCAGGCAGCAATGCCGCGACTTGCTGGAAGTGCTGCATAAACAGGGCTTTCATGCGCTGACCTTGCATGGCGAGATGGAACAGCGCGATCGCGACCAAGTGCTGATCCAGTTCGCCAACCGCAGTTGCTCGGTGCTGGTGGCCACCGACGTGGCGGCGCGCGGCCTGGACATCGCCCAGCTTGAAGCGGTGATCAATGTCGATGTCACCCCCGACCCGGAAGTTCACATCCATCGCATCGGCCGCACTGGTCGCGCCGAGGAGGACGGCTGGGCGCTGAGCCTGTGCAGCCCGGCCGACAAGCGCCGTATCGCGACTATCGCCCATATGATGGACATCGAACCGGAATGGCACACCCTCGGCTCCCTGCAAAGCGGCAACGATGCGCCGCTGGTGCCGCCGATGGTGACGCTACCGATCCTCGGCGGACGCAAGGAGAAGTTCCGTCCCGGCGATGTGCTGGGCGCACTCACCGGCGAAGCGGGGTTCACTCGCGAGCAAGTCGGCAAGATCACGGTGACCGATCAAACCACCTATGTCGCTGTCGCCCGCAACATCGCCCACGAAGCCGTGCGCAGATTGTCGGCGGGCAAGGTGAAAGGCAAGACAGTGAAAGTACGCGCGCTGACGGATTGATCCGCCTGCTCTATCAAACCCCTCTTCTGCGCTGAATAATCCCCGGCTGTTGTTGCCATTTGTATTCCGGCACCCAGCGACCGAGTGCCAACTTCAGTTCGATTTCTTCCGGGGTGTCGTCCTGCTTGAGCCAGGCCAGAAAGCTGCCCAGCCATTGCTGATCGACACTGCGTGCCTTGGCGATGCGCAGCTTGGGGTGCGGAGTGGGTAAAGTGTGTTCGCCGTCGGCCAGCAGTTCCTCGAACAGTTTTTCGCCGGGGCGCAGTCCGGTGTAGACGATGCGGATTTCCTCTTCGCTGAATCCCGAGAGGCGGATCATGTCGCGCGCCAAATCGGCGATTTTCACCGGCTCCCCCATGTCGAGAACGAAGATTTCGCCGCCGTTACCCATCAACGCGGCTTGGAGCACCAGTTGCGCGGCCTCGGGGATGGACATGAAATAGCGGATGATGTCGGGGTGGGTGACCGTGACCGGCCCGCCCTTGGCGATCTGTTCGTGAAATTTGGGAATCACGCTGCCGGTACTGCCCAGCACGTTGCCGAAACGCACGATGAGGAAAGCTGTGCCGCTGTTTTGCTGCAATCCCTGGCAGACCATTTCCGCCAGCCGTTTGCTGGCCCCCATCACATTGGTGGGGTTGACCGCCTTGTCGGTGGAGATCATCACGAACTTATCCACGCCGTGCTCTTGCGCCGAGCGCGCCAGGGTATAGCTGCCGAGAATATTGTTGCGCACCGCTTCCCAGGCATTCTCGTTTTCCATCAGCGGGACGTGTTTGTAGGCGGCGGCGTGGAATACCGTTGAAGGCGCGAATCGGCGCATCAATTCGTCTACCCGCCGCCGGTTTTTGATGTCGCCGATGGCGCACACGATCGGCAATTCGGGGAAACGCTCGCGAAACTCCTGTTCCATGCGGTACAGCGCGAGTTCGTTGAGTTCCAACAGCACCAGTCGTGCCGGTTCGAATTTGGCGATCTGGCGGCATAGTTCCGAACCGATCGAACCGCCGGCACCGCTGACCAGCACGGTCTTCCCGCCGATCAGGTCTTGCAGGCCGTGGCTGTCGAGGATTACCTTGTC
>CALMWM010000380.1 GCA_937873435.1 uncultured Gallionellaceae bacterium | reverse complement strand
CTCGAACCCGCGACCCCCGGCGTGACAGGCCGGTATTCTAACCGACTGAACTACCGCTCCGTGGTGCTACTGGTACTACAAACACTGATCAATTTCAGTGCAATAAAAAGGCTTGGGGGTTCCAAGCCTTCTTAAACTGGCGTCCCCAACCGGATTCGAACCGGTGTTATCGCCGTGAAAGGGCGGTGTCCTAGGCCTCTAGACGATGGGGACCTAAATTGGTGGAGGTAAACGGGATCGAACCGATGACCTCTTGCATGCCATGCAAGCGCTCTCCCAGCTGAGCTATACCCCCGAAAAAAGCAGCATTATCCTTGGGCGCTTCGCACTTGTCAACCACTTGTATGGCGCTGCGGTTAATGGGGTGGATGATGGGGCTCGAACCCACGACAACCGGAATCACAATCCGGGACTCTACCGACTGAGCTACATCCACCACTATTTGGATAAATCCAAGCCGCGCATTATGCCGTAAGCGTAGTCCTTTTTCCAGCATTTTTTGCAAATTTTGGATAAGCGTATCATGCTAAACTAATGCAGTCGGGTATTTGCCATGTGCCGCATATGAAATTTTTAGTAAACGCGCTTGTTTTGTTGTTGAGTCTGCCACTCCATGCTGGGGAGTTGGGCGATCTATTGGCGGCGACGCTCGATCATCCGCAGAACCTGGCTGCGGGGGCGCAGAAAGATGCGGCGCAGGCCCAGCAGGACGCGGCCACGGGGCGTTATTTCGGCAATGCCGCGCTGATGACGGGGTGGCATCGTTACGAAGGCAACCGCATCGTCGGTGCCTGGGTTCCGGGCTCGCCTGGATTGCCGCTGGTTTCCGAGCGCATCGCGCAAACCGGGGTGAATTACAATTTGCCGGTCGACCTGTTCGGCGTGATTGCGGCGAGCCGCGAGCGGGCGCGGCAGGATCTCGCGTTGTCCGAATTCGCCGCGCGTCAGCAAACCTTGTTGAAACTTCACCAGGCGACTTCCGCTTATGTGACCTTGCGTGCCTTGCAGCAGCAGCGTGCTGCTTTGGCGCAATACCGCCGACGAGTCGAGGCGACGCATACCCGCATCCTCAAGGAAGTCGAACTGGGCAAAGCCGCCGGGGTGGACGGACGTTACGCCGAAAGCGAGTCGGCGCGCCTGAAAGCCGACGAATCGGTGTTGCAGGGAAATATCGCGCAGGCACAGGCCGATTTGCGCGAAGCTTGCGGGCGTGAGAATTTCCTCCCGGCTTCCGGCGTTATGCCGCTTCCAGCCTGGGAAGCGGTTGCGCCTAGCGAAACCCTGCCGGCGCAAATGGCCAAGGCGCGCGAGGCGGGCGGCCGCGCGCAGGCCGACGAGGGAAGGCGCGCGCTGTGGCCTTCGGTCAGCCTGGACGCCAATTATTTTCGCAATCGCGGCGGCGGCGACGACCGCGATACCTGGACTTTCGGCGGGGTGGTGAGCTTGCCGCTGGGGGCGAGCCAGTATCAGCAGGCGCGCGCGCTGAAATTCAATGCCCAGGCTGCGGCTGAACAAAGCCGGGCGGCGCTGCGCGATGTCGAGCGCCAGCTGGTTGCGTTGCGCGCCGGCTACGATGCCGCTGTCGCCGATAGCCAGGCCACCGAAAAAGAAATCGCCTACCGCGAGGAAGTTGCCTCCGTGCAGCGGGAAATGCAGCGCCTGGGCAGCCAGACCCTGGAAAACCTGTTTCGCCACGAGCGCGATTTGCTCGATGCCCATTTCCGCCTTGCGCAGGCACAGGCGCGCGCCGTGGTCGCCTGGTCGGCGGCGCAGATCGTCAGCGGCTTGCCCGCCGAAACCTATATTGCCCGGATGGATCCCAAATGAAGAAAAAAATCGTGGTTATTCTGGTGATTCTTGCCCTGATCGCGGCGGGAGTCTTGCTGGTCAAGAAAAAGCGCCAGCAGGTGGCCGCTGAACCGCCGCCGCAGTCCTTGCCGGTAGTGGTCGAGGCGCGCAATCTGGAGGACGGGCCGGTTACCCTGACCCAGCGCGCCGTCGCCGATATTCAGCCCTTGCGCGATACCGTACTGGCCAGCCGTTTGTCGGCGTATGTCACCGCATTGCCGCTGTTCGAGGGCGATCGTTTCAAGAAGGGGGCGCTGCTGGTCAAGCTTGATGCCAGCCAGGCCGAGGCGGACT
>CALMWM010000379.1 GCA_937873435.1 uncultured Gallionellaceae bacterium | reverse complement strand
GGAACAGCGTGGCGCGCCCTTCCTCCGCGCTGTTCCAGTCCGGCAAGCCGGCATGGTGGCCGGCAATCAGGTAGGCCAGGATACGCCCTTGCACGCCGAGTTTATCCAATGCATGAAGCGCCCCCGCCGTGGAATGATCCACCCGCCCCGGCGCGCCTTCGATATGGGCTTCCGGGTCGTAGCCGCTGACTTTTGCGATATGGCGCTGAAACTTCTCCCGGAATTTTCCCAGGTCGTGCCATATCCCGGCCAACCCGGCCCAATCCGCGCTGCCGAAAGCGGCGGCGAATTCTCCGGCAATCCGCGCCACCTCGCGCAAGTGGTCGTCCAGGCCATGCACCCGCCATAGGCCGGACGGATCTTGACGGACATGGGCTAACCGTTGTCCTGTGCTATCTGTCGGCGTTTTCATGTCCATAAACCCACCTCCACTTGTACCCGTTCCCACGGACCCCGGTTTTCTTGCAGACCCGCGATCTGGGCCCGCACCATCGCCCCGCGATCCAGCAACTGGGAAACCGCAAAGTTATCCATGCGCGGGACGTAGCCCAGCTTGCGGCCTCGCCAGTCAACCCGAACGGCGCGGTTGTCGTGGGGATTGCCGGGCTCGCGCACCAGTTCCAGCGGCTGGCCGGCGGCGAGCATCGGCCAAAGCGCTTCACCCTGGTAATACTGGAAACCGGCAAGCGAAGAAACTTGCAGGGCTATCCATCTTCCCCGCGCTGATGCGGCTCTTGCCGGTGCATTGACGGCAAGCCCGCTTGCCAGTATCGCCAGCGATTTCAGAAATACCCGTCGCAACATGATGTGCTCCCGCGATGTCGATACCGGCGATTTTCCGCGCTTGCTGGCTCATGAGGTGAGCCTGATCAGGTGTTTCTGAAAATATTATTGCTTCCCGCCCCTTGGCCTTTTTTCTTGCCGGGCTACCGGGCTACGGACCAGGCAGAATATCGCCGAAGCGGCTAACAGCCTGGAATTCCCCGACATCCTTTTCCGGCAGCTTGGTATCCGGCTTGAGCACCGCCAGAAGGTGGGCGATGCCGTAGCCCTGCGCCGAGCGCAGCACCGGCAGGCTGTCGTCGATCAGCAGGGTGCTTGCGGGAGTAAAGGTTTCGCGGGCTTGCAGCTTTTCCCAAAACGCCGGATTTTCCTTGGGGATGCCGATTTCGTGGGCGCTGATGACCGCATCGAAATAGCCGTGCAAGCCGGTTTTCTGCATTTTCAGGGCGAGGCTTTTGTGGTGGGCGTTGGTGACCAGCACGCTGCGTTTGCCGGCGGCGCGCAGCGCGTCGAGAAAATCCGTGACATCGGGATGGACGGCGATGAGGTGGGCCACTTCCCCTTTGAGGAAGGCGATGTCGAGATCCAGCTCGCGCGTCCAGTAATCGACGCAATACCATTCGATGGTTCCCGCCACGCTGGCGTAACGGGAGGCCAGTTGCGCGTGTGAATCCTCTTTGCTCAGGCCGTGCTTCTCCGCATAGCGCTGCGGCACGTGTTCGAGCCAGAAATGGTTGTCGAAGTGCAGGTCGAGCAGGGTGCCGTCCATGTCGAGCAGGACGGTGTCGATGGCGTTCCAATTGACGATCATATTAGTCGGAAAAAGATTGTGGGTTTACGCTATGCTTAAAGATCAAGATTGAGGTTTTAAGGATACGCATGTCCCCCGACCCGAACAATCCCTCGACAACATCTCACAAGGCTGCTCGCATCGCGGGGACGTACATGGTTTTCGCGGCGTTGTGGATATTCGCCTCCGACCGGGTATTGAACCTGGTGCTGGACGACCCCGAATTGCTCGTCAGGATCGGCACTGCCAAGGGATTCGCCTTCGTCGCCGTTACCACCCTCCTGCTTTACCTGCTGCTGCGGCTCTGGGACGACCCCCGCGGAGACAGCGGCGCATCGATCACTCACCGTCCACACAAACTGGTCGCCGCATTTCTGATGTTGCTGCTGATCGTCCCCCTGGTCGGCTTCAGCATCGTCCGCCTGCGCGGCCCGCAACTGCGCGACGAAGCCCTTGCCAACCTGCACGCGATCGCCGTTTTAAAGGTGGGCCAGGTTATATCCTGGCTGGCCGAACGGCAGGGCGACGCCGAAGTGCTGGCCGACGCCGAAGGATTGGCCGTTCATGCCGAACGGGTAGCGGGCGGCAATCCCGACTCACGGGTTTTCGTCGTCCACCGTCTGGAAACATTTGTTAAGGCCAAGGGATTCGATACGGCAATCTTGTTAAACATATCGGGACAAAAGCTGCTGTCCATCGGCGTCCACGACGACGCTTCCGACCTGGTCAAGCAGCAACTGCTGCCCGCAGCCCTGGCAAGCGGGCAGGTGCAGCGCAGCGATCTGTACCGCGACACCACCGGTTACATGCACCTCGACTATGTGGTGCCGTTACCCGGAAGCGGCAGCCATCCAGAAAAGATGACATCCGCAGTAGTGCTACATGCGCCGGTCGGGCGTTTCCTGTTTCCCCTGATCCAGACTTGGCCTACCCTCAGCAGCAGTGCCGAAACCCTGCTGGTGCGCCGGGATGGCGATGGCGTGCTCTTTCTCAACGACCTGCGCTTCCGCCCTGGCGCCGCGCTATCCCTGCGCCTCCCCCTCGATAACCCCAGGATACCGGCGGTCGCCGCTGCGATCAGCGGCAAGGCACAGAGCATGGAAGGCATGGACTATCGCGGCGTAGCGGTGCTCGCCGCCACCCTGCCGATAGCCGGTACCTCTTGGCACCTGGTGTCGAAAATCGACCGCGCTGAAGTCATGAGGCCGCTTGGCATCCTGATTTTTTGGGTCACCTTGGTGGCCTTCGTCGCCATTATCGCCATCGCCACCGCGTTGCTGCTGCTGTGGCGCCAGACCTTACGCGCGCAGCGGCTGGTTCTGGAAGCGCAGGCGGCGAAGTTGCTGCACGAAAGCGAAACCAGGTACCGCCGCCTCTACGAAAGTATGCGCGACGCTTTCGTAATGGCTGATATGTCGGGACACATGATCGACTTCAATCAGGCCTTCAAGGAAATGCTGGGCTATTCTGACGAGGAATTACGCGGCCTGACATATATCGACCTGACGCCGGAAAAATGGCGCGCGAAAGATGTCCGCATCATTCACGACCAGGTTCTTGCCGACGGACAATCGCGGGTTTTCGAAAAGGAATTCGTGCGCAAGGACGGCACGGTATTCCCGATCGAGTTGAAAGTTTCCCTGATCCGCGACGAACACGGCCAGCCCGAAGCGACGTGGGCCATCGTGCGGAATATTAGCGAACGCAAACAAGCGGAACATAAACTTCAGGAAAGCGAAAAACGCTACCGCCAACTATTCCAGTCGCTGGTAACTGGTTTTGCGCTTCACGAGATTATTTGCGACGAAATCGGAAAACCGGTCGACTATCGTTTCCTCGAAATCAATCCAGCCTTTGCGAGGCTGACCGGTTTCAGCCCTGAAAAGATGATCGGGCACACCATGCTCGAAACCTATCCCGACACCGAACCGTTCTGGATAGAACGCTATGGCAAGGTTGCACTGACTGGCGAGCCGGCCAGTTTTTCGGAGTACAGCAGGGTTATCGGCAAATATTTTGAAGTCACCGCCTATTCCCCCCAATACGGCCAGTTCGCCGTTACCTTCCAGGACATCACCGCACGCAAAAAAGCCGAATCCGAAATCCTTCAACTCAATGCGGTGCTGGAAAAAAAGGTCGAAGAGCGCACCGCCCAGCTCAAGGCAATCAATCAGGAGCTGGAAACCTTCAGCTATTCCGTCTCACACGACCTGAAAGCACCGCTACGCGGCATCGACGGCTATAGCCGGCTGTTGCAGGAAGAGCATGGCGTCAGCCTGAACCAGGAAGGTCAAACCTTCATCGCCAACATCCGCCGCGGCGCGCAGCAGATGAGCGAGTTGATCGAAGACCTGCTGGCCTATTCGCGCCTCGAACGGCGCCCCCTGCAAGCCGCCCGGATAGTGCCGGGGAAAGTGGCGGAAACGGTGGTCGCGGAATTCGCCGAAACCATCGGAGAACGCCACGTCAAGGTCAGTGTAGAGGTGCCCTGCCTGGAAATCAGCGCAGATATGGACGGAATGACCATCATCCTGCGCAACCTGCTGGACAACGCACTCAAATTTACCCGCGACACACCCCAACCGGCGATTGAAATCGGCGGACGCGAGGAGGACGGGAACTGCGTTTTGTGGGTGCGCGACAACGGCATAGGCTTCGATATGCAGTTTCAGGAAAGGATTTTCGAAATATTCCAGCGCTTGCAGCGCGCCGAAGACTACCCCGGCACCGGCATCGGTTTGGCCATCGTGCGCAAGGCTGCGCAGCGCATGGGCGGGCGCATCTGGGTGGAAAGCGCGCCGGGCCGGGGTACGACATTTTATGTGGAGTTGCCGAAATGAAAAGCGATAGTTTTATACAGTCTATCCTGCTGGTAGAAGACAATCCCGTGGATCTTGATCTGACCTTGCGCGCCTTTGCCAAACACAAGCTTACCAACCCGGTGTTAGTGGCCCGCGACGGCGAAGAGGCGCTGGCCTGGATACCTCGTTGGGAAGCGGGCGAGATGCTGCCGACGGTGATTCTGCTCGATCTCAAACTGCCCCGTGTGGACGGCCTGGAGGTGTTGCGGCAACTCAAAGCGCACCCCCAGTTATGCGTTATTCCAGTGGTAGTATTAACTTCTTCCAATGAAAGCAGCGACATGCAGACTGCCTATCAACTGGGCGCCAATTCCTATATCGTGAAACCGGTGAATTTCGACAAATTCATGGAAGTCGCCGCGGAGATCGAGTTGTATTGGGCGGTGCTGAATGAGCCGCTTTCGTAGAAGTTAACTGCCCAGGCGGCGCACCCATCTCCCGCCTGCTGGAGAGGGAATTTTGATGATGCAAGGCCACGGAAACAAGATGCTGTTGGAGTATCGCCATGAAAATCCTCTACGTCGAAGATAACCCCACCGATGCCGATCTGGCGCGACGCGCCCTGAGTGGCGCGACGCCGCCGCATCAGGTGGAAATCGTTCCCACTTTGGAAGCCGCCCAGGCACGCCTCGCCACAGCGGGCGATTTCGACCTGGTGCTGACCGACCTGCGTCTGCCCGACGGCAGCGGGCTGGACGTGCTCACCTATATCCGTACTCGCAAGCTCCCTTTGCCGGTGGCGATCCTGACCGGCTCGGGCGATCATGCGGCGGCGGCGGAAGCGCTCAAGACCGGCGCGGACGACTATATCGTCAAGCGCGACGATTATCTGCAACACCTGCCCCGCCAACTGGAAACGCTGCTGCAGCGCTACCGCCAGGAATCAAAACGAAAATCCCAGCCCTTGCGGGTGCTGTACATCGAGCACAACGCTTTCGACATCGACCTCACGCAAAAACATCTGGTGCAGTACGCGCCGCACATCCGCCTGGAAGTGGTGCATAACGCCGACAAACTGCTCGATCTTCTCACCGACCGGGAACAGGCGGCAGCGCTGTGCGATGTGTTGCTGTTCGACTATAAATTGCCCGGCTTCAATGCACTGGACACCCTCAAGATCTTGCGATTCCAGCGCAACGTGGATCTGCCGGCGGTACTGGTGACCGGCCAGGGCAGCGAGAAAATCGCCATGCAGGCGATGCGCCTGGGCTTCGACGGCTACCTGATCAAGCAACCCGGCTACCTGCACCTGTTGCCGGCCGCGCTGGAAAGCGCGTTTTATCGTGCCGAAGCGGCTCGCGAACATCTTGCCCTGAAGGCCAGCCAGCAGCGTCACAAAGAACTGGTGACGCGCATTCCGGTGGGGGTGTATCGCTTCCGCCATCTGTCGATCGGCGCATCGCTGCTCGATTACGCCAGCCCGCGTTTTCGCGAAATTTTCGCTTTGCCGCCGGAACCCCTGCCAGTCGACAGCGGCGCCATGCTCGCGCGGATCCACCCGGAGGATATTACGGAGCTCATGCGCCGCATGATGCCGCCGCAACCCAGCCTTGAAACCCTGGAGTGGGAAGGCCGCCTGCTCATCGACGGCGACACGCGCTGGGTACATATCGAGTCCAGCGCGACCCTGTTGGACGACGGCGAGGTGGTCAATGACGGCATCGTGATGGACATCACCGAGCGTCACCGGACAGAGCAAAGATTGCGTTTGTCCGCCACCGTGTTCGACAATACCCGTGACGGGATTACTTATACCGACACCACCCCGGCTATCCTCGCCGTCAACCGGGCATTCAGCCAAGTGACCGGCTACAGCGAAGCGGAAGCCTTGGGGCGGAACCCCAGCATTCTCAAGTCGGGCCGTCACGATACGGATTTCTATCGAGCCTTATGGGCGTCCCTGAGAGCAACCGGCTACTGGCAGGGTGAAATCTGGAACCGCCGCAAGAGCGGCGAGATTTACCCCGAATGGCTCTCCATCAACGCAGTGCGCAACGCCAAGCACGAGATCACCAACTATGTGGCGGTATTCACCGACGTGAGCCAACTCAAGCGCACCGAGGAAGATCTGGAACATCTTTCCCACTACGACCCCCTGACCGATTTGCCCAACCGCCGGCTGTTCCTGACGCTGCTGGAGCACTCTACGGAAAGAGCGGCCCGTTATGATGAAAAGTTGGGGGTGCTGTTGATCGATCTCGATCGCTTCAAGGAGATCAACGATAGCCTGGGACATCCTGCGGGCGACCAGGTGTTGCGCAAAGTGGCGGAACGGGTGCAGCAGCGTTTACGCGGCGAAGACGTGCTGTCACGCCTCGGCGGAGACGAATTCGTTATCCTGCTGGAGCGCATTGCCGAGGCTCAGGAAGTAGCCGTGCTGGCGCGCGACATTTTGGCGGCCTTGTCGCTACCTTTCGTGCTGGATAGCGGACATGAAGTCTTTGTAAGCGGCAGCATCGGCATCAGCCTGTATCCCGACGATGCCGTGACCGTCACCGACCTGATGCGCAACACCGAAACAGCGATGTATCACGCCAAGGAAAACGGACGCAACCAGTTTTCCTTCTATACCGGCGACATGAATGCCGACGCGCTCGCCCGCCTGGAACTGGAAGCTGCGCTACGCGGAGCCATCGAGCGCGAGGAACTGGTGCTGCATTACCAGCCCAAGGTCGATTTGCGCAGCGGGCAGGTAACCGGTGCCGAGGCGCTGATACGCTGGCAGCGCAAGGATCACGGTCTGATTCCGCCTTTGCAATTTATCCCGTTGGCGGAAAAATCCGACCTGATCATCGCCATCGGCAGCTGGGTGATCGATTCGGCCTGCCGGCAAATCCAGGCATGGTGCGACGCCGGGCAGCGCGACATCAAAATCGCCGTCAACGTGTCGGCGCGCCAGTTCCGTAGCGGCGATCTGGAAAACATTATCGCCCAGGCATTGAGCCGGCACGGCGTCGACGCGCAACACCTGGAACTCGAACTGACCGAAAGCATGTTGATGGAACGCCCGGAAGAAACCGTGCTGATCCTGCAAAGACTGAAACAAACCGGCGTGAAGCTTTCCCTCGACGATTTCGGCACCGGCTATTCCAGTTTTGCCTACCTGAGCCGCTTTCCCATCGACTTTCTGAAAATCGACCAGTCCTTCGTGAAGAACATCACCACCGAACCGACCTCGGCGACCATCGCCACCTCGATTATCGCGCTGGCGCACCGGATGCAACTCAACGTGGTGGCGGAAGGTGTGGAAACCGAGGAGCAGCTGGGCTACCTGAGGATGAACCGTTGCGATGTGATGCAAGGCTATTATTTCAGCAAACCGGTCTGTGCCGAGGAATTCGTCAGCCTGTTGGCGGATGGAAAGTCGCTATCCGTTCCCGACGCAGGCAGCGAGGATGGCAGTATCCGAACCATCCTGGTGGTCGATGACGAGGCCGACATCCTGGCGGCGATACGCCGCGTGCTGCACCGAGAGGGCTACCGGGTGTTGACGGCGAACAGCGGGCGCGAGGGGTTGGACATGCTGGCAAAAAACCCGGTGCAGGTGATCATGAGCGACCAGCGTATGCCGGGAATGAGCGGGCTGGAATTTTTGCGGCGAGCCATGGATTTCTACCCCGACACGGTGCGCATCATGCTTTCCGTCTATGCCGATCTCGAATCGGTCACCCCGTCGATCAACGGGGGGGCTCTCTACAAATTCCTGACCAAGCCATGGGACGATGACCAGCTGCGCGCGCAGATCCGGGATGCGTTCCGCTACTACGAGG